>CAVKTH010000005.1:0-47285 GCA_963659495.1 Bacteroidaceae bacterium
GTTAAATATAATATGTTATATAAATATACTTACAAATAGTAGCTGTGTAAAACTTTATATATTTATATGGCAGCTGTGATACAGCAGAAAAAATGATAAGCCCCATTTCTTATAATTTGAGGCTTATCATTCAGTTTTGTTTAATTTTTAGGAATTTTGAAATAATTATAAATACCTACTATAATGAAATATATAGCTAATAGAAGACCTTTTGAGGTTAATACTGTATAATAGATTACCAGTGTTTCTTTTATGTGTATTAAATTAGAAAAAGTAATAACGCAAATTAAAGTCTTAAAAAATCCGTCAGAATTTGTAAAAGATTTTAAAGAACGTATAGTTTTATTTTTCTGATACACCAGATTAACTAATAAATCTAATACCAGCATCATTCCGCCAACGTAGTCATACCATTTGAATATGCCCAGACCAAAGAGATAGGGATATGTTAAAATCCAGCATATCCCGCATATTAAAATTAGTACAAAAAAGAATGGTTTTATAAAGTTTTCCCAAAGATCTTCCCAAAAGTCTTTCATATTTACTTTTTCCTTAAAATATCTTCAAGGCTGTTTCCGCCTAAGTTAATAACGGAATCTACTATTGATTTACCAACAGTATGTTCTAAGTTTCTGCCAAATATTTTATTTCCGACTTTATTGCCGGCAATATTTTCAGCAACATTTTTCCCGATATTTTGGGCATATTCACTAAGTGTGTTTTCCTCAGAATTTCCGATTCCGCTGAGTACGCCGTTGGTTACAGCATTTGCCGCTTGATTTTTCGCGATACTGCCTACAGTTCCATAGGATAAAGAATTAAAGCTCGGATATCGTATATTTTGGATTACATCAAAACGTTTTCCTTTAGAAAATACTGACGGCGACAAAGCAGAGCCTGTGGCATCTGCAATATTGGATAATGTCGGATATTCCTCTTTAAACTGCTGCAATTCTCCGCGCATTTCATCTCTTCCTTGCACATAGGTTTCTTTCATACTGTTCCAAGTGCTTTCTTTAGGTTTGTAACCGGCAAAAGCTTTTAAGAAAGCTTCCGTCGCACCATAGGCGCCGCTCTCTACAGCTCCGTACAATTCATCCAAATATCCCATAGAATAGCCGTTTATGGCAGTATAACCCAGTTGTTTAGCCAGATTCAAGTATTTTTTTGCATTTTCTAGCGTCCAAAATCCAGATTCCTGCGGAGCGGAATTTTGCTGAGGTATTTGCTGATTGGTTTTAGGCAGCGGTGTAATTTGCGGAATTGTCTTATAAGCAGCGTTTTTGTAATCATCTATTGTATATGTGCCGTTGTTTACTTTAGCAATCATATCTTGGCGATTGTCATATTGACGCATGCGCTCGCCGTCCGCACCGTCCGGATAAGTTCTATTGAATTTATCCCATACATCGCGGCTGGGTTCATAAAAATAATCATAGCTTTTTTGTCCTATGGTTTCGGGTTCTGCAGAGTCATAAGTTCCTTTTTTAAAAGCCTCCTCTACAACAGCGCGCTGTTTTTCCAAAGCCTTAATTTCTTCAGGCGGATAATTATTTTCTTTAAGCAGCGCAATTTGTTTATCTAACAAATCTCGTTCATCTCTTAAATAAAAATTTCTTTTCAATGAATTTCTTAGTTTATCACTCATTTTTTATCTCCTTAAATTTAAAATGAAAAATCCCTTTGTTTGAGGAAAAAACAAAAGGATTTTTCGGTTGTATGACTAAATTTTCAAGTAACAAAAAAGTGCGCCGATTTCTCATGCACACTTTTTCATTATGATAATTTTATAACATATCGGGTGACCAATGTCAAGTTTTTTCTTAAATTTATGATTCGCTTATATGTTGCAAATTATTGTTGACAATATTATTTTGCTGTGTTATATAAATAATACGGGGTGAGTCAGGGATGTGAGCGTTCCACGTTTGACCTGGCTCTCGGGCAGTCTCAGACGCTTGGGATGTTAGCCCCAAATTTTCTATGTTATTGTAATAGCTTATCCCCTTAAAATTATCATTGACAATGACTAGCTTGCTGTATATATTCTTTTCTTAAAGAAGTCATCTGTTGGAATGAGATTTATCCTCAGTCCTGACGCTTCAGATGGTCGCCGATGAAAGGATAAATCTTTCTCGGTTCTTTTTTATAATACGCACCATTCAGAGGCATCCGGCGCCTCCGGCTGCTTGGTGTATTCCCCGCTAAAAGCCGGATTTTTAGCGGATTTGCAGTAATCTCTAAAAAATTAATTTAATAAATTTTTAATTTGCGGAGCTTCTGCGCTGATTTGCATGCCTATTTGATTAAGGGCTTGGCGCACATTATCTAAAGAGGTTTTATCAGCAACATCGCTCATATTATATCCCCAATATAATGCGACCCAAGTTTTATTGTCAACAACAGCCGAGTAGCGGCGAATCATTTCTTTGCGGTTGTTATAGATTTCAACACTCAGCTTCATTTCATCTTCGTAGCTTTTTACCGGAAAACCGACAAGAGGTAATGTATAAATAGAAAATATGGTAGCTAAACCGGTTAAAATATTGGTATAATTTTTTTGATTATTGCGATAATCAATAGTCAGGCGCATTGAGCCTTTTTTAGCTCCGTAAGGCGAGGTAACTTTATCTTTTACAAAATCATTAAATAATGTAACCGTGTTTTGAATGCGGGAATCTTTGACGTAAGCGCCGCTTATTGAGGTAGTCTGCACCCAGCTGCTATTATCATTATATAGTGTGCCGTTATTGTAAGAGGTGCCATAATAACCGCCTGCGCTAAACACACTCTCTAAATTGTTAACATCTACAACAGCTTCTAAAGGCGGTAATTTTTCAGACTGAAAATCAGCCAGCTGAAAATCTTTTTGTGAAATATTTTGACAAGCGGCCAATAATAGCGCTGCTCCGCATAAAATTATTTTTTTCATAGTATGTTCTTCCTTTTTCTAAATATAAAAAAAGCCGCTGATAAGGCGACTGGAAGTTGACAACTACCTAATTCTTTGTAGTGGGTATATTTGTTATATATAAAATAACTTATTTTACCACCTTCCAGTCTTAGACCAGAAGGTATGTAAATTAACGTCTTTACATAGACGAGAATTAGAGAGGTTGTCACACCCCGAACGGTTTTATCAATCCCGTCTAAAAGTCAGAGTATAGAAAAAAGATATAAATGTAAAGATGAAAAATCCCTTTGTTTAAAGTAAAAACAAAAGGATTTTTTTAGTTAGGTAACTTAGACAAGTTTTTTCTTAAATATCACATCTTTTATTGGAATGTCCACATAATTGTATTGCCGTGAGCCAGACAATAGGAGCGGGCGGAATATTTAGCAATGGGCAGTTTATGCTCGCCGCCCCATGAAAATTCTACAGAATTCTGCTCGTTTGTAATTGTAATTTTCATCAGGGTAAGCTTGCCGCTTTCGCTTAGCGGCATTTCGCTCAAAGATATGCATGCTGATTTGTTAAGTTTGGCGGCAGTAATGTCAAAACTCATGTCGCTGGGCAGTCCGGCGGTGCCGTCAGCGCCCTGTCCAATCTGAAATTCATATTCTTTATATTTCAGCAAGTCCTCGCGCAGCAGATTGTCGCTTTTGGCTGTTTCGGTGGAAAGTTTCCAATATCCGGGACGGTCGCGGTAATAGGTGCGGACTCTTTCCGCTGTGGCAAAAACAGCCCGCTGCAGGTCTTTGTGCGGATTATGCAGCAAAAGCAGGCTCAGTCCCACGCAGGTTGCCAGCAGCACCGCTAAAAGCACAAAACCTAAGGCGCCGTTTAAGCGGGCTTTTTCCATGTCTAAATGCACAATCATCAGCAGTCTCCTATTTGCCCATGGCGCTGGTAATTTGGTCTTGCATATCAAATGTACCGAACACAGCCCAAGCAATAATACCGGAAACGGCAAGCATGGCGACCATGTTCATGATTTCTGCGCGCTGCTCAATCAAATAAACAGATTCTTCCAGCCATTCATTAGCCAGTTTATCCAGAGCCTCTTCAAAGTTATCCAATTCGGAATAAATCTTTAAGTCGGTAATAATCTGCTTATCTGGAAATTCATGTCCGGCTTTATCCAAGGCCTGACCTAAGTTATCACCGTTTTTAATGTGGAACAGCGCGCCGTCAATTTTTTCTTTCAGATATTTGTTGGAATCGCGGCGCAGCGAGGTCAGCGCTACTGAAACCGGTACGCCGCCTTTTACCAAGGCAGACAAAGCCAGCAGCCAAGTAATACCGGTAAAGATTTTATACAGCGACCAAGGCGGGCAATGGTCTATTTTTACTCTGATTTTGCCGGTCCAATAGCCGATTGAAATATAAATAAGCAAGGCAACGGTCGGAAAGATGGCAAAGGCAATCAGCCAGTTTTCCTGAATCCATTCCGAAAGCTCAATCAAAGTTTTTGCCGTTCCGGTCCAGCGGGTGTTCGGCGCGGCATCAAGCATTGGCGGCACCATGTACACACCGATAGCATATAAAATCAATACTGACATCATCATCAAGAATGACGGGTAGGCAATGGCGCTGACAATCGGGCGGATCATGCGGGTAGAACCCTCGGTAACTTTAATCAAGTTTAAAAGCGCGCTTTCCAAGTCTGAAACGTCGCCCACCGAAAGCATCAGTCGTTCACGGCTCGGCGCCCAGCCTTTTAAGCAGTCCGAAAACGGATGACCTTCCTGCAAGGCGCGTCCCCACGAGCTTACGGCAATCGCCATCGGGTCTGACGGGTGCTTGCCGTCGTCTGACAAACCGTTGTAAATCATATCCAGCGAGTTCATCAAAGAAAATCGGTTACGCAGCAAAGCCGCCAGCTTACGGTAAATTTTCAAACGGTTTTTGTTTGAAATAGAACACATAATTTTAGCATAAGTCGTCAGCCATTTGTTATTGCTGCGCATGGCTTTGTTAAAGGCACTTTGTTTTTTTACTTCAGGCATTTTTCACTCCTAATAAATCGGACGCTGATCCAGCAAACCGCACCAACGCTCAATTTCATCCATATCAATATATCCCTTAAGCATACGTTCAATAGCGGCTTCGCGCAGCGGGCGTCCGTCAAGTTCGCTGACCCAATAGTCAATCGCGCTTTTGGTGTCGCCTTTTACCATAAGCTGCAAAAAGTGGGCATCCGGAACAATAATTTCCGGCACGGACATACGGCCGATAACGCCGCGGTGGTTGCAGTATTTGCACCCCGGACCGCGCAGATAGGTATTTTCTATGCCATAGTCGCCCAGCGCAGTTTTCAAACGCTGGAAAGACGGGTCGCTCATGCGCTCTTTAACTGAAATTCGGCAATACGGGCAGATTTTACGGAACAGACGCTGAGAAATCAGCCCTTTCATAATTTCCGGATCGCTTAGCATATACGGCTGCACGCCCATATCGCGCAAACGGGTAATGATTGCCGGAGCCGAGTTGGCGTGCAAGGTAGACCATACGCTGTGGCCTGACAAGGCGCCTTTAAACACCAAGTCGGCGGCGGAAAGCGAACGGATTTCACCGACCATCATCACGTCCGGGTCGGAACGCAGAGCCGCTGACAGCGCTTTAGTAAACTCTTCATCTTTTTCTTCTTCGGTGTTGGCGTTTGTCACCGGCATTTGCCGCGCGCCCGGAATCGGATATTCAGGCGGGTCTTCCACGGTAATAACGTTAATTTCGCCGTTGCGCTCCTGAATCAGCTTAATCATGTTGCGCTGCAGAGTTGTAGATTTACCGGAACCGGTCGGACCGGCCACAATGTTCAGCCCAACGGCTGTGGCGCGCAGGCGGTAAAACAGGTTAAGCTCGCGCTCGCCCAAGCCCAGCGACTTTAAATCGCCGTTTCCGTTCGGGTTATCATCGGCATACAGCAAACGCATAACCAAATACTGCGAACCGAAAGCTACAGGGTTAAATTGCAGACGGATAGCCAGCACGTTATGCGGCAGGGTTAATTTGCCGTCGGTGCCGCGCAAAGGCGTGGAACCTAGTTTTTGCGCGCCCTGAAACTCATTTTGCGCATAGTTGGCATCAGAAATATCGGCCGACGCAAAAGCCGCACGCACAAAGGCTTCGCCCCATTCCTGCGAATATTCCAGCTCACGCTCCATCATACCGTTCACGCGGAACATAATCAGCGTAGAGTCCGCCACAATAACGTGAATATCAGACACCTTTTTAGCCGCTGCGCGGTTAATCACGCTCAAAAAGTCAATCTGCATCTGGTAGTCTACAGATTCCTGAGCGGTCATCTTAATTTGACCGGAACCGCGGACTGCATAAGCATAAATAGCAGCAATTTCTTGAGCCGAAACGTATTTAGGCGTGTGAATAATCAGCTTACGGCGTTTGGCGATAGCCGTAAAGTTCAGAACCTGACCGTCAAAGCGGTGGGCTTCATCAATAAGGTAAGTGCCGTCAGAGAACAGCACCAGCATACGGCGGGTTTCGCTGTTTACGTTTAAGTCGCCGTCTTCTGCCGTTAAAACTTTGTTTCCGTTGGCAAACAGAGTTTGTAAAAGATTGCCGCCGTCCTGCTTGTCGCTCTTTTCTTCTTCAATATCCGAAGAGGCCTTTTTTACCGGAGGCGGAGTCAAGGCATCTGCTGCGGCAGCTTTAGCCACGGACGCCGGAGAAATTTTTTCGGAAGATGCAGGCTTTAGGGCGCCGGAGCTTACCCGCTCGGCGCTGCCTAAAGTTTGAACCTGTTTTACATCTTCTTCCGTCATTTTTTTATTTTACAAACATTCCCGAACCTAGTGAGCCAATGCTGGAACTGCTGCTAGAGGTGCTGGCGCTTTTAGTTTTGCCCGAAGCTACAGAATTGCCTTTTACAGGTGCTGCTGCAGCCGGAGCGCCGGTTCCGCCGGCAGCTGCCGGAATAGCCGCGCCGCGTACATTGCGTACAACATTGTTGCTGTTAACTACGCCTACAGCCGCCATCGGGGTTTTATCAGCGCCGTTAAACGATTTTTCCGGCTCATATTCACGCACAGTTCCGCCGGTGTACAAATAACTCTTTACGCCGTTGTTATCAAAAGCAATGTAGTTGTCTGTAATAGTGGTTACAACTTCGCCGCCTTTTAACATAGAACCCTCATGAACAATAAAGGTTGTACCGTCTTTGTTCAGAATTTTAGCGATAATGTCTTTGCCTTTACCGGTAATATCCATAATAGCATATTCGTTAGACATATCAATAGCATCTTCGTCTATACCCGAAGCAAACGGATTAGCCGCATTGCCTGATTTCAGCTGTTGCATAGCTTCTTCAGTCTGCACTACAGATTTTCTTAAGTTGCGGATTTGCGATTCTAATGAAGCAACCGAACGGTCGTGAGCCGATTTAGCGGTGTTGGCTTTCTGCATAGTAGAAGCAATTTCGCGGCGGATAGCGGCGATTTGCGTTTCAAAATCTTTAATCAGAGCCTTGCGTTCGTCGCGCAGCTGCTTAACCTGATTTTGCAAAGCAGCGTTCTTTTCTACCCATTGCTGATTAACTACCAGCATTTGGTTCATATATTCGTTTAAAACTTTGGCTTGACGGACTTTTTCCAATTCAACTTCAGCTTTCTTTAATTTTTCGGCTGCTTCAGATTCTTGGATTTTGCGTTTCGTCTCTTCATTTTTAGCCTGTTCTTCTTCTTGCTTTAAGCGGGCAGCCTCCTCCTGTTTGGCCTTAAGGCGCTGCATGCGCAAAGCTTCAATACGGTTGCGGACTTCTTCACGCTTATATTCAAGGTTTAAGATAGTTGTTTGCTTTTCAATATCCGACATTTGGCTGAACAAGCTGTTGTCAACCTTAGAAAGAATGGTATTGCCAAAGCTTTCAAACGGAGATTTAGGAGCTTCTGCAACCGGTTCATCGCCGGAATCGTCATCGCTGGCGTCAGCCGAAAGACTGCCTTGTGCTTCGGCCACATCAGCCGCAGAAATATTGTTTAGACCGTTATCCGGAACGCCGCCTACAGTATTTTGAACCGCAGTTTCTGCATTTTCGTCTGAATCATCGGCATTTTCGCCTGCCGGAGCTGTATTTTCGGCATCGTCTGCCGGAGCGGCATTGTCTTCCGTTTTTTGTTCAGCTGCCGCCGGGGCGTTTTCAGAATCCTCATCCAGACCAAACAAGTCATCGTTCTGTTCGGGAGCTTGATTATCCTGAGCCGCCGCTGCATTTTCGGCTGCTTCCGGCTGAGCCTCGGCTTGCGCTTGAGCGTATCCGGTTTGACTAAAAGCCACCATTGCCGCAAACATCACGGCAATCATGACAACATTTTTTTTCATTAAACTATAGCTCATAAATTTCTCCCTTATAAGTCCAAGTACCGGTATTGATATCATATGTTATTTCTTTAACAGATAAACCTGAAAATTTCATTAACAATTCAACCCAAGTCAGCGGGTCAGTTGTTGAAGATATAGTGAAACCCATAATATTGTATAAAGTGCCGCGCGGAGAAGTCCAGCTGGTTTTCTCCATGTGAATATCAGTATTTAAGGTCTGGTTTAAGTCGTTTATAATATTTTTTAAGTCGCGCTCTGTGTATTCCGGCGGAGAGTTCAGAGTAGAAATTTCTCCAATCGGAACCGTTACCATAAAGGTGTTGCCGTCTTCAGAAATCTCGCGCGAGGTAAAGTTTACGCCGGAAACATTCAGCGCCTGCTCCATCCAAGTCAAACGCCCTAACTCGCGTTTCCAGCTGGTTACCAAACCGCCGTTATTGCAGGTAATGCCCTCAATAGACCAGCCCGGAGTAACAATCTGCACCACTTTTTTAGTAGCTGTATAGCATTCGCGCATAATGTCTACCGGATTTTCAACCGTTTCCCACGGCTTAGCTTCCGGAGGCTCCGGAGCCGGTGCGTCAACTTGTTCAACCGGGGCAATTACCGGTGCTTCCGGCGCCGAGAAGAACATGCTTTGCAGGGTAGAATAGCCGTACCACAGAATAATGGCAAAGCCGACGACCACAGCGCCCAGCATAACCATATCGTTGCTGCCGTTAATTTTTTCCAGCTTAACGACTAAGCCGCGCCCGATTAAGGTGGCAAGCGAGTCCGGCTTGGTGTCTTCAATTCCCCAATCCTGAGGAGCATAAAGCACATCCCAATCCGGAACGGCCAGCATAGAAATAAATTGGTCTTTGGCGTCTTTTTCATTTACGAACAAGGTATCGCCGTCGGACAAAATAACGTCGTTTCTAAAGCAGATGTACCACCAGCCGGTGTCAACTTTGAATACGCCCAAAAACGAGGTTACGTTGCCGAGGGCTGTTACCAAGGAAATAGCCGCCGACGGCATGCCGTTGACAAAACCTTGGGAGGACGCCGCCAAGCCGAACTGCGAAGATTTGCCTTTGCGGACGGCATAAAGGTCGGCGCCTTCCAGAATGTTTTCTGCAGCTTCTTTAACTTCCGGCAACGGGCTGTCTTCATTGATTAAAGGCTGCCAGAACAAACTGGCTGCATAGGTCGTATCGCCTTCGGTAAAGGACGATTTCCATGCTTTTTCTTCTATTAAATCATCAGCCACGAGCCTTCTCCTTAAAAAGCTAGTTCATTCTTGATTCCGGAGATAATGGAGATTCCAACACAACCGGAGTCAGCATAATTACTAAGATAGTTCTGTCTTTTTCAGCGCTTTGCGCACCGCCGAGCAAGGTGTTTTTAGGATTGCCGACGCCTTTTTTGTCGGTAGTGTCTTCAACACGCTCATAACCTGCCAAAATCAAAGTTTCGCCTGATTTCATAGCCACTTCCTGAGTAAAGCCGCGGGTTTCAATAACCGGGTTCTGAATATACTCGCTGTCGCCGTCAGAACTGTCAGAGCTGCCGGAATCGCCGCTGTCGGAAGAAGATGAGCTTCCGCCGGAAACGCTTACGGCATCCAAAGACAGCAAGTCAGACAAAGTCAGGTTGAAGAACATCAGGATTCGCCCATGATCCAAAATACGCGGCAGCACGCTCATGGTAAAACCGGTTTCAATTTCTTCGGTTTCTACAGAAATATCATAGGTGCCGGAATCGCCGCTGTTGGTTTTGGTAATTTGTGAAATATAGTTTTGAGTTTTCACAACCTGAATCGGCGCCGGTTTATTGTTCATGGTTGTAACCGTGCCGCTGGTTACCAAATTGGTTTGACCTTCCTGAGACAAAGCCTGCATAGCAGCGTCCACGCTCCAGCGGCTGGAACTGATACCCATTGTCAAATCAGAAAGCGGGTTATCAATCTGTCCGGCGGTGTTGCCGCTGATTTGCTTAATAGAACCGCGTTTATTAAAGGTTGCCGACAAGTCTAAGCTGTATTGGTCGGTATTGTTGATATTTACCTGAATAACCTTTACGCTGATGGCAACTTGTTTAGACACGCGCTGGTTTTGCTCGTTGATAAACTTAGCCACGCGCTTAATATCGGTCGGAGTAGCCGTCAGAGTGATAGTGCCGGCGCCTTTATCCATTACCAGATTAGAGTCTGATGTAATCATGGAGCTGATAGTGCTTTGAATGTTAGCCCACATATCCATGCCGTCTACCGAGCTGCTTTGCGAAATGCTGGAAGAGCCGCCCGAACCGCCGACAGAAACGCTCAAAGATGGGTTGGTCGGCAAAGAATACAGCACAAAAGTTTTGGTAATATATTTATAGAAGTAAATTTCATTCTTTTCATATTTCCACCAAATGCCGAAACGGTTGGAAACTTCATCCAAAAGTCCGCTGATAGGACCTTTGTAGTTTACAATCATTTTTGTAGAATCAGTCCATTGCGCGCCGATATCTTTCATTGCCGGTTCGTTTTTATCAGCGTTTGAAATGGCGTTTTCTTCCAATTCCGGAGCATAGCGGACCGAAAGAGAAGTAATTTTGTTAATCATGCTGCCGATTTCATAAAGCGTAATCGGGCGGTTGCTGATTAAAGTAATACCGTCTTTGGTTTCCAGATAAGCCGGAACCGGCTGGCCTTCAAATTCAACATTGCTGGTGTCGCCGAGCCAGATATCATTTTTAACTCTGACCACGTCATCCGGAATAGGGTCGCCCGGAACGGCGGCTTTTTGCTTCAAATCCAAGGCATTTTCGGCTTGGCGCGCCATGCTCTCATCCATTTCCGGAGAAACAGAGCAAGCCACGGTAACGCCTAAAATACCGATAACAGCCAGTTTTAACAAATTAGTCATACGCATTTTCGTCCTCCATTGTTTCAATTACCAAGACGCGGTTGCCTTTATAGAAAGTGGCTACCGGAGCTGGTCTGGCTCGGGCAAAAGCGCGTACAAGGGCAGACGACACATCGGCAAAATTGCCGCGGAACATAGCGCCTGCGTTTAAAGTATAGTTGCGGTTGGTTTTCCAAATAAGTCTCCAGCCGGATTCTTCGCTCCATTGGGTTAAAAGTTCTTTCAGGCTTTGACCTTCTTCAGCCAGCCAATCTTTATTTTGGTCTTCTTCTTCAGATTTTGTTTCTTCGGCAGGCTGCTCATCGCCGGTTTGCGGCTGATTTTGAGCTTGAATATAGGCAGCATTGCGCCCGCCTTGCGGATATCCGCCGTTTGGAGCCGGAGCTGTACCGTCGCGTTCCATCACTTCAGCTTCATAATCTACAACTTCATTGTCTATGCTAGGCGGCACCGAGGCAGAAATATTGTTTCCGGCGCCGGCTTGCGTAATGCGATGATCTCTAGGTGTACGCTCGCCGTATTTGCGGAAATCGGCCTGAGTTCTGGTATAGTTGATTCCGGCAGCCGGTTCAGGAGCATCTTCGCACACGCTGAAACCGTCCGGAGTTTCGGTGCAGACTTCGCGGTATTCCTGTTCGCTGGTGCAAATGCCGTTTTCGCATTCTTCTTCCAAATAGCTTTTATTGCTGATACAGCCGCTCAGTACAAAAAGGCACAGGAATAAACTTAAGGCCGTAAGTTTATTATTCATTATATTTCTTTCAAAGTTGTATCTCATCGTATATTCCTATAATACAGGTTGAAATCAAAATAGCAAGCAGAAGTTAATACCATGGGTTGTAGGCCTTTTTGCGGGCTTTATTCGCATCTTCTTCGCTGGCGTATCTAACATTCCTAATAATAAAAGAGTTTGGCTCTCTATCGGTAAAAATTATGTTAATTTTGTTATAATCAACACCATTATTTATCAAAATTGAGTACAAAAGGTTCAGACGCTTTTGCTGCAGCTCATAAGAACCAGAACCGTCAATGCGGATTTCTATAAAGACATCGTCGTTTTTAACGGCATTGTCGGAAAAGGCTTTAAGCCATTCCAAAGTTTGGCCGGAAATTTCGGCGCGGTTAGGCTGAAAAGCCAATTTCAGCTCAGACGGCGCAATACCGGAGTTATCTTTTTTGCCCAGTCCTAACAGCTTGCTGAAAGCAGAATCTCCGGAGCCGGAGCTGCTTTGCTTTTCGCTTTCCGCATTAGTGCTTTTGTCTTTGGCCGAAGATGAAAACCAAGCGGCAATGCTGTCGGTCAGGCTGGCCGAAGAGCTGCTGCTTTTAGTTTGGCTGTCTGCGGCCGGCTGCTGCGGCAGAGGCGTTGTGCCGATATCCTGCGGCTTGGCTGCCGGAGTGCTGTCTTTTTCCGTTTCCGCCTCGTCATGAGCTGAAGTGTCGCCGCTCAGCTCGCCGCTTTGCATCAGTTTTTTGCTAAGCTTTTTATTTTCTTCCGAATAAGAAAGCTGCGGGGTCAGATTTTCATCATTGGCGATATCTTCCGGAATAGGAATCAAAATGTTTTTCATCATTTTATACGCCACTTTTTTCTCATTGTCGGATTTTGCCGGCTCAGGAGCTTTCAAGTCTGCCGCGGCGTTTTTGACTTCTTCGGAATTATTTATGGCATCCAGTTTGTTTTTTGCAATATGCTCGTTGCCGGCTGTTGCCACAACCCAAGGGTCAATATACGGCGTTTCCTGAACTTTTTCAGCCGGAACGGAAGTCTCAACGCTGGCCGAGGCAATTTTATTCTGCGTGCCTAAATTTTGCATGCGTACATTATTGGAAGCCAGAGCCACTTGGCTGTTGTCGGCTTCGCTTGAAACTTTTACATTTTGCTTAGGCGTTTCAAAATTATGAAGCAGCGGAATTGTAAAAGCTTTAGCTTCTGAAGCATCGGCAATTTTCAGGGTTTCTTCATTTTCAGCATCGGCGGTTTCGGAATTTTGCTCTGGATTTTCTGCCTCGGCTGCAGCTTTTTCTTCAGCCGGTTCAGAGATTATGTCATTTTTCAGCGCCAGAGTTTGAGCCGGCTTTTCGGCGGCGCTGAAATCATCATCGTCCGGCGCATATAAGACGCTGCTGCTATTGTCAAAAGTTTCTTCAGCCTGAGGCAGAACCGGTTCGGCTTCTGCCGTTACAATTTCCGGCACTTCTTCGGTTATATCATTTTCGGCAGCGCTGACCGGCGCGGCAGCTTCGGGCGCCGCCGGCTTGTTTATTTCATTAAACTTTTCTATAATCGGGTTGTTTTCTTCATCATTGGCAAACAAATCTATGTTTTTTGTTTCCAGATTTTCAAAATTTTCGGTTTGCTCGGCGCTTTTTTCGGCAGGCAGCAGCAAATATACTTTAGCCGCCGCAAAAACCGCAGCTAAAGAAAATAAAAAGCTTCCTACAAAGCATTTCCAACCAAATCTTGGCATTTTCAAACCCTTAAATGCAGGAATCCGCATACGCCAAAGGCATACGGACACCCGTCTTGTCGGCAGAATACAACGAATTTTGTTAAAATAGAGTTAATAGGCCGAAACAAAGTAAAATAATGCAGCTGCAAGAGGTTAGCGGCAAGCAATATCTGTTTTTTGTTATCAAATTATTTACCTTTTGGTGCTACAAAAAAGCTGTTTAAATGATTTTATAAATATGAACTTTTTGTGACACCGCCTTTTGTGTAATAAAAACAATAAGTTGCATAACATCAAAAAGGCTGGAAATTTTTGCAAAAATAAGTTAATATAAAATTGTATATAATTCTACTTAAGGAGAACTAAAATGAAATTTTTAAAATCAAATATCCTGAGCATTACTACAATGACATTTATGTTTGCTATGGTAATGATGGGCGATGCGGCAGCTGAAACTGTATTCGGTACAGCAGCCGGTAAATTGGTAGACTTGTTCAAAAACGCCAAAATGGTTGTATTCGTTATCGGCGGTTTTGGTTTGGTTGCTTTGGCTTTCCAAGCTATCTTCGGTAAAATTAAATGGGCATGGTTTGCTGCTTTGGCATTCGGTTTGGCTGTTGTTGCCGCTGCCGGCGCTATCGTAAACTACGCTGCTAACACAAACAATGCAGCCGGTTCTAAATTTAAAGATACTTTAGGAAGCGGTAACCAGACATTGGGTTATGACGGTAACTTCTAACAGTCATTTTTTCGGGGGAGGCGCTGCAGCGCTTCCCTCCGAAGACTTTATTATTTGGAGAACGAGATGTTTATGAAAATATGGAACTTTATATATAATAACAAATATACGCTGTGTCTGATTCTTTCTGTATTTTTATACACATCAGACGCTTTTGCGGTTTTTGAAGCTTTGGACAGCGCCGGTAATAAAATTTTTACCGGACTTAAGAAGCTGGTTGCTCCTGCTGCCACAATCGGTATTGCTTGCTGCTGTATTGCCGGTATGTTCGGCAGTTTTAACTGGAAATGGTTTGCAGCCATTGCTATCGGCGTGTTTGTAATGACCGTGGCTATGGCAATTTCCGGCAGCATTGCCGGCGGCGAGTTTGACGGCAAAGCTGATTTATTGGGCAATAGCTGATTTCTTGTATAATATTTTTTGAGGCGCGGAGGAAATAATGATTAAAAACAGTTTACATAAAATGTGCAGTCTTTTGTTTTTTGCTTTGGTTTTAACATTGTTCTGCAGTCCGAATGCCTATGCTGCTGCCGGAGATGTTTTTGATAAATTGTCAAATCTGGGCGGTACGCTCGGTGTCGGTTTGGCGCGCAGCGGCTATTTAATTGCCGGTATAGCTTTAATCGGTTTTTCCGTGGCGGCTATCTTTAATAAAATAAGCTGGAAAACTTTGGCTTATATCATGATGAGTACCTTTATCTTAACTCTGCTCATGGGCGGAGTGATTTATAAATTTTTAGGCGCAGGCACAGAATACGGTACGAGTGCTGCAGAATTTAACGGCGTTGCCGGAGCCGTAGGCGTTACCGGCAGTACTGATAGCAATAAAACAAAAAAGTGATATTAGGAGCAGTATAAATGAAATTATTGTTTGCTCTTATTTTTTCTCTGCTGCTTTTGCCTTTATCTGCCGGAGCCTATATAGACACGACCGCCGCTTCCGACGAAACTTCGGTAACCGCCGGCGAGCAAAATACCAATTTGTACCGCCTCAATGCCTCTAATTTTGAAAGAATTAAAAAAATGCGGCAGATAGACGAGGCGCTGGCGAAAAATCCGAACGCCGATATGAGCAATAGTCAGGAAATTGAGGATTTGCTGAATAATAAAAAGCAGGTGGATATGGATGCGCAGACTCAGCTGGCGCAGATGTATAAAGAAACGCAGGAACGCACCAAAAATAAAAATTCGCTGATTGTGCGGAATTCTGATACATATCAGCAAATTGTTAAAATCGCTGATTTGTCTGTAAAAGATGAAGCGGCAGTTATGAGTCTTAAACAAAAAATCCGGAGGAGATAATGCGAGAAGAAATTTTAAAAGCCGTTGCTCAGCCGCCAAAATTTTTGTTTGCGCCGATGGTGCCGGCTATCATAAATTTAGGTATTCAGTTTCCTATGCTTTTTATGGGCATAGGCGTTGCCGATGTTAACCCGCTGTTTTTTATTACAAGTATTGTCGGCGCGCACGCCGCATTGGTGGTTGCCGGTATAAAAGAGCCGCATTTGTCAACTATGCTGCAGGCTTACGGCCGCAGCAATAAAATAAGCCAGAATTTATACGCAGTGCAAGGAAATAAGTTTGAGCCATGAATAACTATGATTTTATGAGTATATTTGTTGAGGGGCTGAGCAATGTCCAGATTGTGGTGGCTCTGATTGGTATTGCGTCGGCGGCATCGTTTGCGGTGCTGCTATCTACGCGTTTCGGGCGCTTTGTTTTGCCGCAGCCGCGTGAATCCCGCGTTTCAGACTTTTTGCCGTTTGCCAAGCTGATGTCGGACGGCGTTACCATTCAATGCAGCAATAATTCATACGCCCGCGTGTTTAGGGTAGAGGGCGTGGATTTGGCTTCAGCCACCGGCGAAAAAGTATATTCCATGATGGAAGCCCGCAAGTCTTGGATTGACGATATGTCAAATATGCAGGTTATCTGCCGCGTTATCACTATCCGCGAACGGATTTCGCTGGAAAAAGAAAAGCGCGATTTTAATAACCAGCTTCTAGACACGATTTCGCAGCTGTGGTTTAATAATATGAACCGCATTTACAGCAATAAGCACTATATAATAATGTCGGTTATAGACCGTAAAGACGCCCTGAAAGATCTTAACTATGCGTCGCAAAGCCTGCTTTCCACCTTGGGCGAATACGGCGTCAGCCCGATGTATGAAACTCCGGAAAGCAAAGCGACAGACAGTCCGTTTTATGTATTTTCACGCCTCTGCAGCCCGATTTCCAAGCCGGAGCCTAAAGTCCGCAATACCGAGGGCGCCAGACTGTGCGAAATGCTGACTGCCGACCATATTCACTTTACAAAAGAAGAGGGAATTATCAAATTTTTCTCCGGCGAAAAAGAGATGTATGAAATCGCCATGGGCATCCGCGTCAGCGGCGAAGCTATGGATGAAAGCATGATTTACTCGCTGAACGCCATAGACTGCGAACTGGTTATTTTGCACAATATCCGCCCGCTGTTCCGCTCTGAGGGACGCCTGCTTTTGGTTCAGCAACAGCGTATGGCCAGAGTTACCAGCTTTTCTGAGGGCGTGGCCGAGCAATACAGCGAAGCTTTGGCGGCGATTGATGACAGCGATAACAACTACCAGTCTTTGTGCGAATATGCCATGACTATTATAGTTAAAGGCGAAAGCAAGGAAGAAATAGAATTCGGCGAGTCCGAAGTGCAGAGAATTTGCCGTGCTTTCGGCGTTACGCCGGTGCGCGAGGGCTGGGTAAATCAGGCTGTATTCTTTACTCAGTTCCCAACTTATGATACCTATCCGAGAACCTACCGCTATTTGTCGCGTGTGATTGCCATGGCAGTGACTATGGACCATCCGGCAGAGGGCTTCGGCAAAAGCGACTGGGGTCAGGGCGCTATCACGGTGTTCCGCACCATGTCGGGTTCGGCGTATCGTTTCCAGTTCCACGTCTCCAGCGAAGAGTCCGCGGTGGCGCACTGCTGCATTATCGGTCCGACCGGTCAAGGTAAAACAACTTTGCTGACGTTTTTGGCCGGACAAGCCATGCGCCACGGCGATTTGCGCGTGTTCTTCTTTGACCGCCACTTAGGTGCGCAGATTTTCACCCGCGCGGTAAAAGGCGCTTATGTCGGCTTTGACGGCGATGAAAAGAACGTGTCGCTGAACCCGTTTGACTGTGCCAACACTCCGGAAAACCGTTCATTCCTGCGCCGCTGGCTGAAGTCTATTACTATGGTAGACGATGCTTTGGCGGAGCGCGAGGTTGCCCGCGCCATTACCACGGCTTTTGAATACCTGCGTCCGGAAGAGCGTTTGCTGAAAAATCTGTATAAAAGCTGCTTTTCTCCGACCGGCAACATGCGCCGCGAGCTGTTCCGCTGGGTTAACCCCGACCAATACGGCGCGATTTTTAACGGTCAGGACGATAGCTTGGATTTGAAGAGCCGCCGCTTTATGGCGTTTGACTTTACGCATATTTTTGAAGATGAAAATCTGGCTCCGGCGGTTATCAGCTACATTATGCACCGTATTCAATCCGAAACCGGCGAAACCGGCGTTCCGTCTTTGATTATGATAGATGAAACGGCGCCGATGCTTAAACACCCGATGTTCCGCGACTACTTTATTATCGGTCTGCAAGAGGGACGTAAAAAACGCCAAGCTTATCTCTGCGCTTTCCAACAGCCGAACATTGTGGATAAATTAGGCGTGGGCGAGGTTATCCGCGGTCAATGCCAAACCGTGATATTCTTCCGCAACCCGCAGGCGCAAATGGAGGACTATGCTAATTGGAACTTAACCCAGAGCGAGCTGGACTTCATTTTCGGCAAGAGCTACCGTGATTTCCCGTATGCCATTTTGCTGTCGCGTCCGGTAACCGGAGAGTCGGTTATTTTGGATGTAAACCTTGGCGGACTCGGCAAGTATCTGCGCATTTACAACTCCGGCCGCAAGAATGTTTTGCTGGTGCAGCAGCTCATAAAAGAATACGGCGAAGACGGATTTGTTACAAAATATTTAAATATTGCCTAGGTTTTTGAAAAAGTCTTTATTTTTACAAAAAAATAGGGTACAATTTTAAAACAAATATTAAGGATTAGAGGAGGCTATTATGAATGTAAATACAGCAAAAATATGGGCGGGCAGCCTGACGGGTTTATGTCTGGCCTTTTACAGTCATGTTAGTATGGCCTTTCCTTTGCCGACCATGGATATGGGGCGCTTGGCGCAGTCGGCTAAAACCGTAAAGCTGCAGATTGACGATATCAAAGAAGAAATTGACAGCAATATGCACATTATCAAGCAAATTCAAAACGGCGGCTATGCGGCTGCCGCTAAAGAATTGTTCGGCAAAATCCAAAACGGCGACTATGACCGCTACGGCTCTATGGTATCTAACTTGGGAGCTAGCTTAGGCGATGCTGCGATTGAAGCGCAGGCCGCCGCGGCTAATGATGAAAAACGCAAAGACTTAAACAAAAAATTGGCTGACCGCGAGGCCGCCCGCAAGGATAAAGAAAAGAAAGCAGCTGAGGCTAAAGCAGCGCAAAAGCAAGCCGAAAATGTAACTAATGCCAAGCAGAGTGCGTGGAAAAAAGCCTTTAACTGGGTTAAAAAATACGGCGTGACGGCCACGGATGTGGTTTCCGGCACGGTTGATGCTATCGGCGACGGCGGCAGCCTGACTGATATCGGCAAAAACATTTATGACAATGTCGGCAGCGATGTAAAAAATATTGCTTCAGATATGAATAAAGAGCAAAAGGAGCAGCAGGAAGCTCAGGAAAAGGCTCGGGAAGAATTCCAGAACGAACAGCTGGAAGACACCAAAAAGAAGCTGGATGAAATGAGCGAGAATTTCAATAACAGTATTTTGAACGATTCCTTAAAACAGCAAGGTTCAGCTTTGGGTAATTTAGGCGGAAAATAGGGAGACAGACATGAAAAATTTATTCTTACACACATTTTTAGCTGCAGCTCTCTTGACCGGCACTTCATTATGCCGTCCGGCTCAGGCTCAGACTTTGGATTTTGGCAGCAGCTCCGGCAGCAGTTCTAATCCGACCAATTTTGAGCAGATTGCGCAAGAAGAAGCCGGAAAAACCGGCGCTGAATGGCCGGCTGGCCAGACGTCCAGCACGGTTTCGGATGCCTACGGCAAAACCGAAACAACCGAAACAACCGGAACGGTAGATTCCAGCAAAGGCATGTCCGATGTCAGCACCGGTTCAAGCTCCGGTTCAAGCTCCGGTTCAAGCTCCGGTACAAGCACAAGTACAGGCTCTGGTTCAAGCGCTTCCGGCAGCGGCGGCACAGCGGCAGCTGGTTCAGGCTCCGGCACGGCGGCCGGAAGCTCATCCGGCTCGGACAGCGCGGACTCTTCTAAAAAAGCTGAGGACGCCACTAAATACACCGGTGTGTTTAACGACCGTCAAATTGTTCCGAACTCTATGGCTATATATTGCAAAACCAATGCCGAAGATATGGTAAAAGAGAGCAAAAAGCTGTATGACTGTATTAACCTGATAGCGCAGAAAATTAACGATACAGACACCGCGGTGCGGGATGAAAACCGTCTGCGCTATGATGAAATCCGCTATGAAGAGCTGAAAACGCTTATGTCGCAGGCTGTGGCTAAAGGCGCGTCTATTTCAAACTATGAAAAAATTCAGAACGAAGTCGGCAATGCTTCCGGTCAGACCAAGACCGAGCATGAAGATAATGTCGCCATTGCCAACACTCTCAGCACTTTGACCGATGTTATTAACACCATGCGCGATTTATATGCCGAGCGCCTGAAAAACGAGGCGATTTCCGGTATTAACTCCATCAATCCGGATGTCATTGCCAAGATGGCGAAAAATGCTGAGGCTGCAGACGGCACAAATGAGGGCAAAGGCAGCGAAACTGCAGCCGATAGCGGAGCTGCCAGCGGCAAAGGCACTCAGGAAACAAATTCTACCGAAGTTGAAATCAAAGAAGAAACGCCTAAAACTTCCGAATTTACATGGGTTGAGGGCAATAATTGCTCACGCAGAGTTTGCAAAGGCTCAGGAGAGAATGACTGCATAGATGAAACTAAACCTTGCCCGAACGGAACATATCCGATATCAGACGGGCTTTCTGTGATTTGCTTTATGGGCAAGTGCGTACAGCATGACTTGGCCAGCATCTGCACCGATGAAACCTTGCAGCAAATCAATAAAAATCTGGTAACAGCTTCCGGCGGCAAATGCACCTTTGGCGACGGCAAAGAAGTTGACTGTCAAGACGGTATTTACAGCAATGGCTTTGCCTGCCTGAACGGAACCTGCATGAGATGCTTGGATGATTAAAATAAAGTGATGTCATAAGGAGAAAGGAAATGAAACTTAAAATAGCTATAGTCTGTAGCGCTGTCATAGCCTTAGCTCCTTATGCTGCTAAGGCGGACTTGGACCCGATGTCGCTTATTCAGGATAAACTCCGCAACGGCTTTGAAGAAGCTAACAAGGTGTTCAAAGAATATACAGGGCAGGAATTGGATTTGCAGCAGCTTGTTAACAACCGCGATAAGCTGGGCGAACTGAAAAAACTGGGGAAGAATTTTGCTATTGACGCGGCAATGTCATATGCCAGCAATATTAAAATCCGCTCTTTAAGCGTGGGCGGAATAGCCGGCGACATTAAAGGCAGCATCGGCACTCCGGAACTGGCGCGCAAGCTTGGCAAGAAAATGACGCAGAAAAGCATGATTAACGATGATGTGCTTCAAGCTCAGAAAAAGCAAAAAATGATAAACGAGCTGCAGGTTGAAAACGTGGCGACGATGTATGCCAAGGCTTTGGTTTTGCGCCGTTCTATAATCAACGAGGGTCAGAAGCTTGAAGAAGAGGAAAAAACAGAAATTACTGATTTGCCGCAGATAGAAGATGCCTATAAAGCAGTTTCTACCCGGGCTAACGGACGCTGGAAGTCAATTTTGGATGCAGCGGCAAACTACCAAGGGCAAACCGCGGCAAGTTCTTTGCTCAGCATGAGGGCGGATGCCGCAAAAGAAGCGGAAGAAGAAGCTGAGGCCGAAGCTAAGAAAAAAGCAGAAGAAGAGGAAAAAGCCGCTCAAGAAGCTGCAGCCAAAGACGAAAAAGAGGGCGGCATGTCGCTGTCTGATATTTATAATAAAGGCTCTAACGTTGTAAACGATGTTAAAAACGGTAATTACGGGGATGCTCTGGGCGAAGTAGGCGGAGCTGCCGGAAATCTGGGCGTTGACAGCAAAGTTACAGACGGCTTAAAGAACGCCGGAGATGCTTATAATAAAGGCAGCAGCGCAGTAGATAATGTTAAAAACGGCAATTACGGCGACGCTTTAGGAGATTTAGGCGGAGCTGCCGGAAGCGCCGGTATCGGCAGCGGTGTCGGCGATGCGCTGAAGAACGCCGGAGATGCTTATAATAAAGGCAGCAGCGCAGTAGATAATGTTAAAAACGGCAATTACGGCGACGCTTTAGGAGATTTAGGCGGAGCTGCCGGAAGCGCCGGTATCGGCAGCGGTGTCGGCGATGCGCTGAAGAACGCCGGAGATGCTTATAATAAAGGCAGCAGCGCAGTAGATAATGTTAAAAACAGCAATTACGGCGATGCTTTAGGAGATTTAGGCGGAGTTGCCGGAAGCGCCGGTATCGGCGGCGGTGTCGGCGATGCGCTGAAAAATGCCGGCAATACCTATAATCAGGGCAGCAATCTGGTTGATAATATCAGCAGCGGAAACATTGAGGGGGCGTTAGACAGCGCAGTTTCTACAGCCGACAGCGTTAACAAGCTCGGAGGCTATGACCAAGAAGCTATAGACGCGCAGAAAAAAGCTCAGGAAGAAGCCAATGAAAGAGCCAGCCAGTCTGCAGCAGAATCTATGAAAAACTTCAGCGACCAGCACAAAGACGACTTTACAAACAGCTTGATTAACAGTTCGCTGAACCAGCAAGGGCAGAATATCTTAAACGGCGGTTCAAATTCCGGCGGAACAGCATCGTCTTCGGGACGCAGCAATACGTCTTGGAAACTTGGCGGCGGAACAAAATAGAGGAAAGGAAAAAATCATGAAACATCTTTCAAAACATATCCTTGCTCTTTTAACGATTGGCTTTGTTTCGTACAGTCCGTCTGCCTATGCTATTTCAAAGCTGGACTTTTTCACGCAGCTGGAAAATCTGAATCAGCGCATTCAAAAAGCAGCCTCAAAATGTGAAGAAAAATATAATAAAGCTATGGATGACTTGGAAGAAAAAATAGAAAAAGCCGCCGGCAGCGAGGGGCGGGCTATATTCCATGCCATGCGCAAAGAAATGGAGCAAAATGCCATTGATTTTTCTCAGAGTGCAATAGACCAAGCTAAATCCGGAGATTTTGATTTTTCTAAAAGCCTGAAAAACGTAACCGGCAAATATGCTAATATGAAACTGGATTTAAACACCGCGGCTTCATTGCTGAACGATTATAAGCGGTCTTTGGATGAAGAGCGCAGCCGCAAGGAAAAGGCTATAAACGACAAACTGCTGCTGCTAAAAGTGGAGCTGCAGTCTGAAACCGTGCAGAAAGATGAAAAGCGCCGCGAGGAAATCAATAAGCAGATTGCCGATTTACAAGAGCAGGCAGAGGCTTTGGCTGCTGAAAAGATTAAACGCGATGAAAAAGCAAAATCTCTGGAACAAAACATGCAGAAACAGGCTGATAAGGTGGCTAAGCTGAAAAAGCAGGTTTCGGAAGAAGAGATTAAAGGCTACTTGGATAAGGCTACGCAGTCTTTGTTTGCTCCGACTGAGGAAACGGAAGAAGAAAAAGCCATTGAAGAAATGTACGGCGCCGATGTTAAAGCTTTCTTCTTGGGCAAATATGAGTATGAAAGTTCGGAAAATATCGCTAGGGTCAGAGGCAAGCGCCAGAGAGAATATTATAATTCCTTGCTTAACCTGATGAAAATTATTTTAACCGGCACCATAAAAGACAAGCAGATTTCTGAAGCTTCCGCCAATTATCTTAACCGCACAACCGGCGGCAATGCGGCCGGCGGAAAAGAAGCGGCGGCGCCGGACGGTATTTTCGGTGGCATGGCGATGAAAATCGGTGCGGATATTCAAAATGCCAAGGCGGCGGCGGTTTATATGGAACTGCTGCTGGCTGAAATCCGCTTTAATACCATGACGGAAATTAACTTGTGGAATGATAAATACAGACTGATGGACTACAGCAAAGACTACACCAAGTTTAATTTGGATGACTATGTGGCTAAAAAGAAAAGCCTTTTGGATCAGGCTAAAGATAAGGCAAAAGACGCAGTTACAAGCGGAATAAGCGGTTGGAAAGGTTTATAACAGAGGAGCAGAACCATGAAAAATATAAGCAGAATCTTGATTTTAGGCAGCGTTTTGTTCTTTAGACCGGCAGAAGCGGCAATCTTTCCGGACTATACGCCGTTGTTGCCGATTGCTCCGCAGATTTGCGCCCAATGCACGCCGGCGGCAATTTCCACGGTTACCAGCACAATTGACCAGATAAACGCCATGGAAGAAAAACTGCACGGTGCAAACCTGATAAAAATGGTGCAGCAAGCAGCAACATCATATGCCGTTGAGTTGGGTAAAAGTAAATTTAATGCCTTAAAACAAAAGATTACACAAAAGAAAAAGGTGGTCTCGGCTTCGCGCGTTATTGAAGACAGTACCTTGACGGTTGCCGGAGATATCAGCGATGAGGGAAAGGTTAAAGAGGCGTTTATTACTCTGTTTATGCAGTATCCGTCTAAAAATGGCAGCAAAATGAAGCAGTATGAAGAAAACAGCAAGCAGCTCTCTATGGATACGACGCTTGAAATGTACATTACTGCCCGCGAACTCAATAAAGAGCTTACGGCCATGATGGCGCAGCTGGAAAATATTGAAAACTGCTTGGTTGCCGGTGAAGACTGTACAGAGCTGGGGCTGGGCAGCAAAGACTGCCAGTCAGAGGGAAAAGAAGATAAAGTCTGCATCTGGAATAATGCGCTGGCAGCAGTCCGGATTTATGACAAAATCATGCGCTATAATGAATTTTTAACCGCCATGAATGCTCAGTATAATGCGGTTCGCAGCATTGGCGGCACGGCAAAAATCAAAGAATATGTTGAAGAAAAAAAGAGCGAAAAACAAAGCTTTTTAGAAGATAAATACCAAAAAGGCGGGCAGGTTACGGCTTATGCCTATAATATGATAACGCTTGCCGATGCCTCGGTTGATGAGGACAGCCAGTTTGATACTTTGGATGACGCCGGTCTGGAATCGCCGGTTGCCGGTAAAGAAAAAGAATTTGACAGCTTGGAGATTATCGCCGATGCTAAAAAAGCTATGAATGAGGCTATATCCGCGCATAACTTCAAAAAATCTTTGCCGCAATACCGCAATGTTTTTGAGATGTATCATAATTTAGCTAATTACCAAAAGAAAACTGCATACAATGTCGTTACTTCTGAATTGTGCATTTACAACTACTTATCCCATTATTATAAAAGACCGGACAAGGCGTGGTCAAATGTAAATTGTCTCCGCAACGAAGATGGTTTGTATCAATGCCACTATTCGCCGGAAAAGAATTTTTCGGATAAATCAGCTAGTGTCGGCGATTATGATCTAGCCTGCTGGGATGATTCAGATAAAAAATGCTATGTTGTTTCCAGCGCCAAAAATATAAAGGGTAAAAAAGGAATAGAAAAATGGCTTATGGCTTTAAAAGAAAGCATGCGTGATAAGGCGGAAGAAAGCAAAGATGGTACATACGAAATCGGAGTTGATATGTCAAAAGATTCAGTTTTATCGGATTCCGGCAATACATTGCTTTCGGATATAAAAGCAAAAGTTAATGATAGCGGTTCTTATATGTCAGAAGCTACCGATTTCTCGGATTCCGGCAATACCTCGCTTTCGGATATGAAAGCAAAAGCTGACGCCGGCTATGCTGATGATAAGCAAGGCTCAAATGTTAAAAGCCTGAAAAAGCCGTCAATGGAAGACGATATGTATGCCGAAAACCGCGCTAACGCTCTGATGAACTGGACTTTAGGACAAAAGACTTCCGAAATGATAAATGAAGAATATGTTTCCGGAAAAACTACATTCGGACAGCTTTTGGCAGGAGCTGGTGTTTTATGGAACGACCAGAAATATTTTTATGATGACTATATCAGCGGCAAATATGAAAATATAAAAGCCTATATAGACAATACGACTTTTGTTGATTTACTGGCAAAAGCAGCTAAAGCCATTAACGAAAAATATCCGTATAAAGCTATCCGCGATGCTGCCGGACGGGTTGTCAAAACGCCGGAGAAGCAAAGAGAAGAAGCGGATGAAGCTATTGAAAAATTTGCGGTTTCGGCAGCAGCAGAGCCGGATTCTGCAGAGCTGGACGCCCTGCTTGCCGCCGAAAAAGAGAGTTTAACCGCTCTGACTAATGAATATTTGAATAATGTTGAAACCCTGCAGAATTCAAAAACGCCGGTTTACAGTTCTATGGATGAGGCCAGCACAAAATACAGCGATATGCAGGATGAAATTAACAACGAAAAATCAACGGTTTCTACGGCTGATACAGAAATGCCGAAATCTGAAGATGCTATCAAAGAAGGCGAAAGTCTGGAGCGCGGAACAGAGATTTCTCCGCAGCGCGCAGCATTTGATGAAAATATTGCCGGAAATGAAAAAAATAAAGAAGCGGCAGTTAAAAAGCTGGAAAGCCTGAAGCTGTCGGCCGAAAATCTGAAGCAGCAAATAGAGGCTTCCCGCGCCAGACTTGAACAAATTGATAAAGATATATATCAGGCTAAAGCCGCTTATGTTGCCGCCTATAATGAAGCTCAAACCGCATCCCGTCAGGCTATCAACGAAGCAGCCAAAGCCTATGAAGAGGCTCGCAAAGATTATGTAAAACAAATCAGCAGCGCGGCTTCCAAAGTTACGGTTTTGGCAATCGCCGACGATTTATTGCAGGCGGCTAAGGCTAAGGCTATAGCAAAAGTGGAGGAAACGTATACGGGAATTGCGGCTTTAGGCGATAGCAAGTATTTAGAATCCGGTGCAAAAGATATAGCAGACAAACATACAGAATTGCTGCAATATCTGCAAAATCTCGGACTAGACCCGCAAGACGGCGATTACGGCAGCTACGGCGATTATATCAGCACATATAACGAAATGTATGCTCCGCTGGTTAAAGATAAGTTTAATGCAGACGGCGAGTATTTCTGGGGTATTGTAGAGCGCCAGCGTGATTTTTATGCTCCAAAGTCGCCTCTGGATTTCAGCGAGGCGCCGGTTAGAGAAGTTTTCCATTTTGATATGGATGACTATGACGTGGTTATAAAATATTTCAAAGACGGCATAGACAGCACGCCGGAAAATAATGAAGATGTAACGCTGGTCGGCAACAGCTTGCTGCTGAGCGGCTTGGAATTGCCGGATATCTGGAAAACGCTGCTGGCGTACCGTCCGTATGTGGAGCGGGATATAGATTTTGACAAGCTGTTTCATCCGGAAAATGTGAATAATGCCGAAGTTTTAGCCGGTTCCGGAATATATCCTTGCAGAATGAACGGAAAAAATATAACAGCAACCGCCGGCGGCTATGCTAATGCAGCCGGAAGTTCAGGACGTAAATGCACGCATCTTGCCTATGACCGAGATAGAGAAGCGGGTGCTGCAATTTCTGTTAACGGCAGCGTCAATACGGCTCAATGGTATCGTGCCAGCGAACTGGGTCAGCTTTTGGATTATGTTGTCCAAGTAAAGATGGTCGGACCGTTTAAGGTTGAAAAAGTCGGACATTTAAGCTTTAACAGCGCCTTGCTGAAAGCCGTAAGCATGATAAAAAAATCGGATAAGCTTGATGAATCGGAGAGCGCAAGCCGCGACTATTATATGTATTCACGCTTTTTGTTTGACCGCAACCAGTTCGGCGACTATCTGGATATGGTAGATATAGATGATGAGGCAGTAAAAGCTTTGGTTTTGCAAAAAACACAGGTGGATGAGCTGAGAGCGCAGCTTAAAGAAATTCTTAACCGCATGGGCTATACTATCAGCGATGATTTTGACTTAAGCAATGAAAGCGACTATAAAAAAGTTTCAGACACTCTGAAAAAATATAAAACCGCATATTTGCGCCAGCTGACGGATTTGCTGCAAACCATAACCGGAACAACCGAATTGATTGTTACCAATAAAGAAAAATTGCTTCATGCCAAACAGGTAATGGAAAAAGACAGCGAAGAGGAGGTTTCTATTTCCGGCGAAGAAGATTTGGACGAGCTTGAAGAAAAAATCAAAACAGCCCGAGCTGACCAATCTTTGACGGATGTCTATGAAAAAGAGGGCAACAGCAGCATGGAAAAGCAGATTAAACAGCTGCGTCCGCCGTATTGTGCAGCCTATCCGTATTGAGCAAAAATGTGTGAGGAGAACAAAAATTGGAGCTAAACAGCGGTATGCAGCCTAAGCTGCTGACAGATAAGAATGCCCAGCCGAACGATGTTCAGCTGCAGTATATTACCGATGATAAAATCAATAACAATTCGGTAAAGGAAATTTATTTCCGCTGGCTGTCGCGTCTGGTGGTTTTATGCGCAATTCTGTCTTTGGGTTTATTTTTGAGCGCTTCTCTGGTTATATTCCGTCTGGCGCCGGAAATTATTGTGGAGCCGCTGCTGATTATCAGTCAAAATGATTCTGCAACCATGGTCCGCTATGAGCCGATAACTCCGAAGATGCCGTCCATAAAGCAAATGACCGAATTGTTTATAAAACAATATGTTATTATGCGCAATACCGTTGTCAACGACACGCAGGAAATGCGTACGCGCTGGGGGCCGGGGGGAATTGTCGCTTATCTGTCGGCGCCTAGGGTCTATTATGAGTTTGTGGGACAGAACATTGAAAATGTTAACCAGATGTTTGATGACGACTATTCCAGCGAAGTGCGGATAGACAGCCTTAATAAAATAAGCGAAAACAGTCCGGCGTGGATTGTCAACTTTACTATTTATAATCTGTCGCGCTCCCGCAGCGGCAAAAACGGCGCTTTAACTTTGAAAAAGACCAAAATGAGGGCTTCTATCACTCCGCGGTTTATACCGGAGCGGCGGGCGGTGTTTTCGCGTTTAATCAATCCGCTGGGTTTTACGGTTATGAAATATAATCAGGATGAAATCAGAGAATAGTTTTTGTTTAAGCAATTTTAATCTTTTTATTTTAGTATAATAGCCAAAGGAGTATCTTCAGTTTGCCTCAAAAGTGCGGTAAACTAGGGATATCCTATGGTGCAGCCGATTCTGCGCCATATAGTAACAAATAGTAAAAGAGGCTAAAATGTCTAAAAAAATTTTGGTAGTTTTGGGATTATTGCTGGTTTTGTCAGCCTGCAGCCTGTTTGGTTCGTATTATGAACCGGAAGCAGTCGGTCCCGGTAAAGATATAAACGAGCTGAAATTGTCTCCGTGTGCCTGCATGCAGGTGGAAATAATTAAGAACGTGCCGGATTGGTTTATGGAAACAATTTAACGGGATAAAATAATATGCCAGATCAGCTTGGAGCAAATAATACACAGCAAAGACTGCTGCAGTCGGGGTCTCAGGTCAGAGCCGGAGTGCGCCCCGGGGTGCGCCGTATCAACCGCAATGAAGACAGCTTGGTTGTAAATGCCAGCGAAAAAAGATATTTGTGGACGGCTCGTGCTTTTGCGGTGGTAACGGCTATCAGTTTGTGCTGCAATCTGATTTTGCTTTTGACAATCTCAAATATTTTGCCGATGTATCGGGTTGAGCCGTATTTGCTGACTCTGAGCAGCAAGGAAGAGCAGGTGTACCGCATTGTTCCGTATACCCGCGATATGGACTCGCAGAAGTCTATTACCGAAACTTTTGTGCGTGAATACATTTTGCTGCGCACAACTCTGCTGGCCGATACCGAAGAAATGGAATCCCGCTGGCAGAACGGCGGCGACTTGCAGGAAATGTCGTCATCTATCGTTTATCAAGACTTTTTGAAAAACACCGGACGCAAGCTGATGCAGCGTATGAAGCAAGACGGTTTAACCAGCTCGGTAAAAATTCTGACGGTAAATGAAATTGAAGACCGCACTTGGCAGGTGGAATACAGCGTGGACTACTATCTGCCGGCTTCGTATAAGCCTAGAACCATCCGCTACAGAGCCAGCTTAAAAATTCAATATCAGCCGCGGCGGGTGCAGTATAAGGAACGCTTAAAAAATCCGGTTGGGTTTAAAGTGATTTCGTATGGTACAAAGCAATTAAAAGATTAACCCCATTTAAGGAAAAAAATATGAAAAATTTAGCTAAATGGACAGTTTTAATAAGTTTATTATTCGGCGCAGAAGCGTTTGCAGCGGATTTGCTGGAAAATACGGATTCGCTTGACCAATACGCCGACCAGTCGCAGGGCAACTATCAGCCGATGAACTTAAACTATGCCGGTTTCAATTCTATCGGCATGATTCAAAGCGCATGGCAGGACCCTTTGCAGAACTTGGGCGAAGGTCAGACTAAACCTGCATATTCCAAGTATTATTGGACGCCGGACTTGGTGCTGCCGATTCGCGTGCGCGAGGGCATGATTACTCTGGTAAACTTTCCGGAATGGGAGTGGGTTGAAAGCATAGCTTTTGGCGATACGGGGTCTTTTGACGGCTCTATCTCCGAGCCTAACACGGTTATGCTGTATCCGCGCAGCGGCAGTCAGGTCGGCGTGGACAGCAACGTTGTTATCAACGGGCGTTCCGGCAACAAGTATGTGTTTTATATCAAAAGCGAGGCTGTCAATACCGAGCGTTTGACCAACTCTATAATTGACATTGATGTAGTCGGCGGAAACGGCTCATCCGGAGGCAGTCCCAGTAGCAGTTCGGGGGTATTGAAAGGCGGTTCGGCGCCGGCTTCGGCTTTTAGAGACAATAAAACCGTAGATTCTACTTATACCAGACGCTTTTTGAAAGAAGACTGGCTGAGAAGCCTGCCGATTGATCCGGCAAAATTCAGGTTTGATATAGAAATCTATGTGCCGAACCCTGATGACGTGGTAATTGCACCGGAGCGGGTTTGGAGAGACGATATTTTCACATATATAGACTTGGGCGAAAAAGCTTTGAATATGACGCAGCGTCCGATTGTTACTTTAATTGTGGAACGCGTGGAAACTCCTGTTGGCTTTAGAACCAAAGGACCGAATAACCGCCTGATTATTGTTGAGGGTATCGGCGATATGGTAATGCGCAGCGGCAAGCGTATGGTTTGCCTGAAACTGCGCCGCTCGGACGAAGAGGGTTTGCAATATGTTTCATACGCCGATGACCAGAATAGCTGGGATATTGCTCCGAAAATTCCGGGCGGGCAGGCAGCAGGCAGCGGTGCGTCCGGAGGAGCCGGAGGTGCGAATGGCGCAGCCGGCGGAACTAATGCCGGCGGCAGCGCAGGTGCCGCAGCAGGTACAAGCGGAGTTTCAGGCTCAGGTGCTGCATCAGGCGGAAGCCTGAACGGGATGATGTCGGTTCCTAACTATGCTAATATGCCGGACGGTGCCAGCGGCGCGGCCGGAGCAAGCGCCGGTTCGGGCAGCGGAATAATGTCCGGAGCAGACTGCCTGCCAACTATGGTAAACTGCGGCAGCATGGGCGGGGTGCAGAACCCTTATCCTAAATATAAATACGGCAGTGCCTTTGCCGGCCAGAAAGGCGAAAATCTTTCTATTGAATTAGGAACGGATTCGGATGTGAATAATCTGGAGAATTTGTGGAAAGATTTATCGGGACGCTATTCATCCTTGCTGGGCGGATATGAGCCGTTTTATTCGGTAGACGCTCCGGCAGACGGGCAGGGCAAGGAATTGTTCCACCTGAGAGTAGGTCCGGTAAAGAGTTTGGAAAGCGGAGACACAGTTTGCAGCCAGTTAGGGCGCAGCGGTGTGTTCTGCAGCGTGGTAAGAGTTCAGTAAAGCAGGAAAAATGGCAAAAGAAGTATTAACACATTCGGACAGATACGTTCGCAAAACCAACAGGATTATCTTAATCGTCGGTATCATAACCCTGTTAGTGTTTTTGTTCGGTCTTATGCTGCTGACAACAGATACGCCGGAAGAAGAACAGCATTATGAAGTGGAAGACACGATTGATGCGGAATCTGATTTGGGAATGGGGAATAATACTACCAACAATGAAGCTGAAATAGAATTTGATGATGCTGAGCAAGTGGAGCGTCCGATTACCTTGACTCCTAACCCGATAAATATGGGACAGGTTGTTTTGGGCAATGACGCGACCAACGTTTTGACAATCGGCACTAACGGCAAAGGGGCAATCCGTATTATTTCGGTAGATTTGGAAGATGCGGCTTTTGAGGGCTTTAAGTTTGAAAATAACTGCAATGACAAAGAGCTGCGCGGCAAAATCACTTGTACGGTGACTATGCGCTGGCTGCCTACCGTTGCCGCAAATGTGCAGAACAACTTTAAAATTACTTGGCGTGAAACCAATGTTTCGGACAGCAACGCCAAGCATGACGAAGTTCCGGTATACGGCAATGCCGTCCGCAAAGGAGATTGTAATTTTTGCGACAGTTCCGGCAGCGGCGGTGTCGGCGGGTCTGCGGCTGCGCAGGGAGACTTGCAGACTTCGGGACAGGTTAAATATGCGGTCGGGCCGGACGGTAAAATAATCGGGGTTATCGGCGAAGACGGTATTGTCAGAGACGCGAACGGCCTTGAAATCGGCCGCGTTAATGCTGACGGCATGGTTGTGGATAAAGATGGAAATATTATCGGTGTGGCTTCTACCGGAAAACTGGTTGTAGACGCCAACGGCACGGTTTCGGGCTATGTTGACGCCGCCGGAGTGGCGCACGATGCTGACGGAAAAGTCATCGGCAACATGCTTTCTGACGGAACAATCATCGGCGACGGCGGAAAAGTTATCGGCAAAGCCGTAAGCACCGGCTATGTTTATGACAGCAACGGCAATATTATCGGACGTGTTTTGGAAGACGGCTCTGTAGTTGATTTAGACGGCAACGTTATCGGCAAAGTTGATGAAAACGGTAATGTTGTAGACCGCAACGGCAATATTATCGGCAATGTGGCTAAGTCCGGCGAAGTGGCGTTGGATGAAAACGGCAACCGCTTGGGTATTGTTATGCCAAACGGCGAAGTTGTTAATGAAAACGGCGATGTGGTCGGTTATGTGGATGAAAACGGCAATGTTTTTCAAAAACAAAAAGTAGGCACACGCGGTTCTACCGCTCAAATTGTTAAAAATGCTGCCGGCGAAGTTATGGGCTATGTGGATGAAAACGGAAAAGTCCGCGACTTTGAGGGAAATATTGTCGGCAAGGTGGATAAAAACGGCAATGTGGTAGATTCTAACGGCGTTATAACCGGAAAAGTCAGCGATGAATGGCACGATTTGGCGCTGGATGAAAATCAAAATGTTATCGGCTTTATTGATGAAGACGGCGTGGTGCGCAACAACGGCGATGTTGTCGGCTATGTGGATGAAAGCGGCAATGTTATCGGCGACCGCATGGTTACGGAAACAATCGGCAAAGCAGGTGCCGAAAGAAAGCTGGCTTATGATGCTGACGGCAACGTAATCGGCTATGTTGACAATGACGGCAATGTTCACGATTTTAACGGAAATATTGTCGGCAAAATGGATAAAAACGGCAAGATTACCGACTTAGCCGGAAATATTATTGGTAAAGTCGGCGCTACTCAGCGTCTGGCTTATGATGCGGACGGAAATGTCATCGGCTATGTGGATGATGACGGAACGGTGCGCGATTTTGACGGCAATGTTATCGGCAGAATGGATGCCAGCGGCAATGTGGTGGATGCTAACGGCAATATCATCGGACAGCTTGGAAAAACTCAGCGTTTGGCTCTGGATAAAAACGGCAAAGTGATAGGTAAAATTGATAAAGACGGCAATGTCCACGATTTTAACGGCAATGAAATCGGCAAGGTTGACAGCAGCGGCAATATTGTTGACGAAACCGGCAGTATTATCGGGCAATCGGGAGAAGCCCGCCGTTTAGCCTATGACGAGAACGGAAACGCTATGGGCTATGTTGAAGATGACGGAACTGTCCGTGATTTCAGCGGAAGCGTGACCGGCAGATTGGATGAAAACGGCAATGTAACCGATGCCAACGGCAATATTATAGGTCAGCTCGGCGAATCCAGCAGCTTGGCGCGCGATGCCGAGGGCAATGTTATTGGTTATGTTGAAGACGGCAAAGTGCGCGATGCTGAGGGCAATGAAATCGGGCGCATGGACGACAGCGGCAATGTTTTGGACTTGGACGGCAATCTGATTGGGCAGGTCGGCACATCTCAGCGTTTGGCGCAGGACGAAGACGGCAATGTAATCGGCTATATTGATTCCAATGATACAGTTCATGATATCTCCGGCAATATAATCGGGCGGGTAGATAAAAACGGCAATGTCCTGCAGACGGTTAAAGACGCGGTAGAACATCCGGTTGCCGGTGCTAAGGGCGAAGAAATGCAGCTGGCTTTGGATAAAGACGGCAAAGTCATCGGCTATATTGATGAAAACAATCAGGTTGTTGATTTTAACGGCGGAACAATCGGCCGATATGACGATAACGGCAATATTATAGATGAAGCCGGCAATATTATAGGCTCGGCCGGAGAAAAAGCTAATTTGGCTCTGGATAAAAACGGCAATGTTATGGGCTGGGTCAACAAAAAGAATGTGGCCTTTGATAAAAACGGCAAAATAATGGGGATTGTTGACCGCGAAAATAATATCAGAGTGTTCGGCGCCAAGAAAGTCGGTTCGCTGCTGGATAAACAGCTGCTGCCGATTACTCCGTCCGGCAAGGTTTTGGGCGAAATTAACAATCGCGGCGAGGTGGTAAGCCAAAATAAAGTTGTGGGCAAAGTGCGCCCGAACGGACTGATTACCGATAAAAGCGGAGCCAAGATTTTGGCGCGCGGTCTTCATCCGGGGTTTATTGCCGGATGGGGCTGCAATTATGAAAACAAATTGGATAAAGACGGGGTTATCCGCAAAGACGGCGCTGAAACCGGACTGCAGATTTTTGCGGACGGCACAGTTTGGTCCGAAGATGATAAGTTTATCGGCAAAATAATAGAAACCGGCAGCGTTTATGATGATGAATGCAACTACATCGGCGAGGCAAACTCTGATGGATATGTGAGAGACAGCTACGGCAAAGAAGTCGGCTGCATAAATCCGGACGGTTCGGTGCTGTCGCTGGAAAAACCGCAGATTAAAGGACATTTGCTGCGCCAGCGTTCTGTGATGTCGCTGACTTGGCAGGATATGGGAGTTTTGGAGAAAAACGGAACTCTGCGCGGCAAGCAAGGCGAAGTAATCGGCTGTGTTAACCATAACGGCGAAGTTTATGATAAAGATATGGGCTATTTAGGCAAAATTTCTGACGCTTATTATGCCTATGACTTTAACGGCAAGCTGCTGGGCGTGTTTGATAAAAACGGTAAAGTTTCCATTCAGGGGCAAGGCGGCGTCAGACCGTTTCTGCACAATCTTTTAGCCGGACGCAACAATAAGGTTATGGGTTTTGCCGCGCCTGAAGTTAATATTTTGGTAGACGCCGAAGGCAATATTTTGGGACACCTGTTTCCGGACGGAAATGTCTATAACAAATCCGGAGAAATCGTAGACCGCGTGAAAGGCGTAGGTTTGGGGCTTTACGGCGGAACTCCGGCAAAGTTTTTGAAAACCGGCTATGCTGTGGATATGGACGGGCAGATTTTAGGCTATGTCAACTATGATATGGATATAGTGGATATTAAGGGCAGCGTTGTCGGCAAAACAGACGCGAAAGGGCGCTTTTTTGATGAAACCGGACGCCAGCTCGGCGGAATTGTGCGCCAAGGCGGCGTGCGCGGCTATAACGGCAGCTACTTGGGCTATGTTGTTGCCACCGGCGAAGTAGTGGAGCTTGATGAAAAAAGCGAGGACGCCGACGGCAATCAGTATCAGCGCGGCGATGTTACCGGCAATGTGGTTCCGGACGGGCATGTTGTTAAAGACGGACGCGTCATCGGCGAAGTTCTGCCGGAAACAATAATGGTTGACTTGTTCGGCAATTATGTCGGCTATTCTGACGCGTTCGGCACGGTTTTAGGGGCTGATAACAGCGGTATTGCGGCTTTGCTGCCGGGCGGCGTGACCGGAAATAATATTTCTGCTTTGCCGAAAGGCTTTGTTATTGATTTCGGCGGTAATGTGGTTGGCTGGATCTTGCCGGACGGGCGTTTTATGAATGCGCAGAAAAATATTGCCGGATATGTCATGGCCGACGGCAAAGTTGTCAGCTATGAGGGCAAGATATTGGGCGAAGTCGTCAGCGGAGATATCGTTATCGGCAATGATGATAAAGTAAAAGGCTTTGTCGGTTTTGACGGAAAAATATACCGCAGCGGCAATACAATAGGGCGCTTGCTGACCGACGGCTTGGCGGCGGATAATCAAAACAATATCTTAGGCCATGTCTATAATATCGGCAACACGGTGCTTTCAAACAACGGCGATTATATCGGGCGTTTGGCGGCAAACGGCAAAGTTATAGAAGACAAAAACAAAGAAATAGGCTATATGAAGAGCAACGGCTCGTTTATTGATGCGGATAAGAATGTATCCGGCTATCTGCTGCCGGAAGTAGCAAAGAATCGGAGGAACTAATGACTGCGGCTTTAATTAAAAATCTGAAATTAGTTATCCTTTTATTGTTGGCTATAGGCTGGCGGATATCTGCGGCGCAGGCGGCGGAAATTACAGCTGTTGACTTTAACGGCAACGTTATCGGACAGGTTATTTCTACCGGTATGGTAATCAACGGCGACGGCGAAAATATCGGCTATATCACGGCGGACAGCTTGATTGTAGACAATAACAACGAGGTTATCGGTGGCGTGGTTCCGCAGGGCGTGGCTATCGGCAATGACAACCGTCCGCTCGGCAAAATCAACAGCGACGGCGTTGTCAGAAGCATGACCGGCAAGCCTCTGGGTAAAGCTTTGCCGAATGGCTTGGTGGTGGACAGCGGCTATAATATTATCGGTTCGGTATTGTTTCCGGGGCTGGTTTATTCGGCAGAGGGCAACACAATCGGACGCTTGACCGGCGCCGGCACCTATACAAATCTGGACGGAGCAGAAATCGGTTTTGTTTCCGCCAACGGCTATGCTTATCGCCAGACTGCCGGAGATTATGCTTTGGACGGGCGTTTAATGTCGTCCAAAATGGTGGTTTCGCTGAACGGCGACTTTATCGGCAGTATTGCTCCGTCCGGCAAGGTTATAGATTTTGAGGGCAAAGAAATCGGCTATGTACATGCCAACGAATATGTGTACTCGCCGGATAAAGGCATTATCGGACGCGTGGTGCGCACCGGATATGCTTTTGATTTAGCCGGACGCTATATGGGCGTTATTACTTACAACGGCATTGTATTAGCCGGAGATACCGAAGTCGGGCGCTATCGGGCAGACGGCAATATTGTAAATAAAGATAATCAGGTTATTGGTTTTTCGGTTTCGCTGGCGGCAACGGCAAATGATTTGCGCGGCAATTATCTGGGACGCGTTTTGCCAAAAGGCTTGGTTGTAAAAAATACCTCGGTTATCGGGCGTGTCGGCGCCAAAGGTTTTGTGTATGATTTGCAAAATAAAAAAATAGGTCAGCTGACGCAGACCGGACCGGTGTTTAATGCAACCGGACAGCTGAGCGGCCAAAGTATGAGCAGCGGCGCTTATATCTCGCTCAAGGGCGGTACGCAGGGGCGTATGCACGGCAGTTTTGCCTTTGACAGCAACGGAATGCTCGCCGGCGGAATTATTAAGAATATGATTGCTTTTAATAACTCGGACAAAGCGCTGGGTTCGGTGGAAGCAGATGCTTCAATCTCTGACGGTTCGGGCAGGCAAAAGGTGTCGCCGTTCGGCTATATGTTTACGACCGATAACAAACTTAGCGGCGCCGGACGACAGCTGCTTCCGGTTTACGGCTTGGAAGGGCAGGTATATTCCTACATTACGCCAAACGGCGGCTTATACCGCTCTATGACGGACGTAAAATTAAATATGAACGGAATTTTATTGGGCAAAAACGGCTATGTGGCTTCTATGCTTAACCCTTTGTATGCCTTAAGCTTTAAAGGGCAGAATTTAGGCAGCATGACGGCGACCAATATTATTTTAGATGAAAAAGGCGCTGTGGCTTATAAAGTTGTTCCGGACAATTATGTGGTTGAATCTGCGGGCGGAGTTGCCCAAAATGTTATGCCTTTGCGCGGCTATGCCGGAGAAAACAGGGTGGTAATCGGTATAGGCGGCGATTTGCTGGGCTATGCCGATTCAGACGGTTCGGTTTTTGATTTATCAGGCAATATGTATGGCAAGGCTCTGTATGGAAATTATGTCGGTGACGGCAACAATGCCGTAACCGGTAAAGTTATGCCGTTTTCGGTGGTTTATAATGACAAATGCTCGGCAGTCGGAATTATGAACGGACGCGGAGAAATCGTCAACAGCCGCGGTGTGGCAATCGGTAAAATGCTGCCGAACGGACAGGCTATTTCCGATGTCGGCTCGTATATCGGTTTTGCGGTTTCCGGCAGCGGTCTGGTGGATTTTGACGGCAATTATTCCGGAGCGGTCAATGCCGGAAGCGGAATGTCTTATGCCGGTAAAAATCTGGGCTGCGTCAGCCGCAAAGGTATTATTTCCAATGCCGACAATCAATGGCTCTACGGCGTTATTCAGCCAAGTCCGGTAATTGACTTTGAAAATAATATTATCGGGCAGGTTTTGGCAAACGGTACAATCGCCGATAACAACAGCCAGATTTTAGGCTCGGTTCAGCCAAACGGCAACGCGGTTTCAAAATCTAAAAAATCAATCGGCAACGCCATGCGCTATAAAGTGGCGTTCAAAAACGACAATACGTTTTTGGGTATGGTGCAGAATTCCGGACAGGTAATAAATGCCGCCGGAGAGAATGTCGGACAGATAAACTTTGACGGCAGCGTTCAGCACGGCGGCGAGCCAATCGGCTATGCGCTGTATGATTGGTATGTTTATAATGATGATTTTATTGTATACGGCTATATTATGCGCGACGGCACGATTCTCAATACTTCGGGCAGCCGTTTGGGCAAAATGGATAAAGGCTTTGTGGTAGATAAAACCGGTCAGCTGGTGGCGCGCGGCAACCGTGATTATACAGTCCGCGATGTCAGCAATAATGCTATCGGCGAATTGCAGAGCGACGGCAACGTTTTAGACTATAACAATCAAAATGTCGGCTATTTATCGGATAACGGCATAATCCGCAATGTTAGCGGCGATGAAATTGCCAAAGCTTATCCTCTGCAGTATTATCAGGTTAGCGAAAGCAAAGCCGATACCGACAACCGCCGTGACTGGGCAGACTATAAAAAGGTGCAGATTCAAGATGAAAAGCCGCAGTCTGATAATGTTCAGGAACAGCAGAACAGCGGCGGCGCCGGCAGTTTCAACCGCCGTGTGATTGGTATTGCGCTTAATCCGGACGGCGATATTCTGGGCAGTATTTATGATGATAACAAAGTTTATGACGATAACGGGACGCAGATCGGCTTCAGAACGCCGGACGGCATGATTGTTGATATGAAATATAATCCAATCGGCGTGGAAGAAGTTAAAAACGCTTCGGCTAAAAACATGTTTGTGCCGGCCGGAACTTTCGGCAGCGGCAATGCTTACGGTATCGGCAGCAAGCCGAGTTCCTTAGGTCCGGGCGGCGGCTACGGCGCCGGAGAACGCTATGACCCTGTAAAGGCTAACGCTTTGGCGCAAATGCAGAATGCCCGCCGCAGCGGTATACATTTCGGCAAAAAAGAAGGAACGCTCAGCCCGTCAACGTTTACCGGCTATGAAGAATACGGCTGGAATAAGTCTAAGAGCAATATATCTACCTGGAGAGTTGATATGAGCCATATGATTCTGCAGGATAAGCCGATTCCGGCGGTGCTGTCGCGTTCAGTCTATGCTTCTGACGGTTTAGGAACCGGAGTTCCGGTAACAGCTATTGTAGAACGCAATATATATTCTGAGGAAGGGCGCAACATTATCATTCCGGCTGGTTCCCGTGTTATCGGAAGTATGGGGAGCGGCAGCAGCGGCATGAGTTCTACCGGAGGCAACAGCGGCGGTGCGGTTAAAATCGGCATCAGTTGGTCGCGTCTTATCCGTCCGGATGGCTCTCAGTTTGAGATTGGTTCTGCTACAACTGCTGATGCGCAGGGCCGAGCCGGTGCCATCGGCTATTTGGATGAGCAGCTGCTGAAAAAATATTCAGCTCCGATGCTGATGACAGCTATGGAAAGCGCAACCGCCTATATGATGGCGTCCGGAGAGGGCAGCTCAGAATCATCCAGCGGTTCAACAACCACATCTTCTAAGAGTCAGGCAGCTGAAGATGCCCGCCAGAATTTCTTGAACCAAATGCAGCAGATATTTGATGATATTGTTCAGGCAAAGGCCAATATCAGAGCTGTGACCTATATTCCGGCCGGTACCCGAATCATTATCTTCCCTAACGAAGATTTATGGCTGAGAACAGAAGAAGATGATAAGTGGGAACACGGCGGACGAAACAATAAGGGCAACGGCGGCAGCGATTTGAACCAAGGCTTAACGACTGAGCCGGATAAATATATCGGCAGCGATAGCAGAGGAGGAAATTCATATTACACAAATGAGTATGAAGAAGATATCCGCCCGACTGGAGGCAACCGCAATGCGGCGGCAGCCGCGGCAGCTGCAAACCGCCGTCAGCAGCAGCGCACTCAGCAAAACGGCGGAGTTCCAGCCGATATTCAGCAGTCCGCTCCGATTTCTACGCCGGAAGATGATGATGTGCCGTCTTTATTATAGGAGAATAAAATGAGTGATTTTTCGGTTTTAGAATCTGTTTTACGCCCATTATCCTATTGGTATACCCAAGACAATCTGGAAGAGGTTGCCGTTAACCGCGCCGGACAAATATGGCTGCGCATGCGCGGAAAACGCGCCTATCCGTGGGTTATGTATAAAGATGAAAAACTTTCTAAAGAATATCTGACCGACTTGCTTTATATCATCGCCAACACCTATGAGCTGAAATTTGACCCGCTGCAGGGTTCGCCGCTGGTTTATGCCACTATCCCCGGCGACCACCGTTTTTCGGCGATTTGCGGGCGCAACGTGATGTATGATGAAGAAGATTTAACCGGCGGCGTGGCTTTGGCTATCCGTCTGCATGCCGATGATGTGGCTTTCGGTTTGGAAGATTACGGCATGCGCCAAGGTCATGCTCTGCAAAAATTAAATCCGCTGAAAGATATTAAAGTGCCGGATGACGCCTATGAACGCCTGCTTTTGTATATTAAGCGCGGCGAGCATATTTTGGTAAGCGGTGCAACCTCTACCGGTAAAACTACATTTTTGAATAACCTGCTGAAAATTTTGGATATTCACAAGCGTATTATTACCGTGGAAGATACGCGCGAATTGATTGTACCGCATCCGAACCGCGTTCACTTGGTAATGTCCCGTACCGACCAAGCCAACGAAATGGACTATTCAAAAATCATTGACTTGGTGGTGCGTTTTACGCCGGATGCCATCATCGGAGGCGAAATCTCCACCAGTAACGCCAGCGGTATTTGGCAGCTGATGGGTTCCGGTCACGATAACTGTTTTGCCACCATCCACGCTGAAAGCTCGCAGGAAGCTTACCTGCAATTTATTAAGCGTATTCAAGCTTCTACGCAGGGTACAGTCAATGTGGAGCAGACTTTGGATGAAATGAAGCGCAAACTGCATGTAGTGCAGATTTGCCGCTTGGGCAATACACGCGCCATTACCGAGGTAACTTAAAGCATTTATTTCATAAAAGAGCAAACTTCGGCTTTGAGAATATCTAAGCCGATTTTCTTTTCTGAGCTGGTTGCCAAGGGTTCAGGCATAGCGGCGGCGTGTTTTTTCAGCTCTTCAGCAATCGCTGCGCTGACAGAGGATAAAGCCTTTTCGGAAATTTTATCAATTTTAGTCAGTACAACCTGATAAGTAACAGCGGATTCGTCCAGCAGCTTCATAATCTCGCGGTCTTCTTTTTTTAGTCCGTGGCGGGAATCAATCAGCAGAAAAACCCGGCGCAAAGTCGGGCGTCCGCGTAGATAGGTTTTCAGCACCACCTGCCATTGCTTTACTAATTTTTCCGGCGCTTTGGCATAGCCGTAACCCGGGAGGTCTACTAAATACAGCTTATTGTCAAAGTTGAAAAAATTAAGCTGCTGGGTACGTCCCGGTGTGCTGGAAGTTTTCGCCAGTTTAGTCTGATTAAACAGCGCGTTTATAAGGCTGGATTTTCCAACGTTAGAGCGTCCGGCAAAAGCGACTTCGTCAAAATCGGACTCCGGCAGCTGCACCAAATTTGCCACGCTGATTACAAAATTGCAGGGACGGGTAAATTGTGCAGCCGCCGCTGTCAGCTCTTCTTTAGTAAATTTTTCGCTCATTTCACCCCGTTTTTATACATGATATATTTTTGCTGGATAACCGATAAAATGTTGCTGAGCGTCCAGTAAATCACCAAACCGACGGCAAAATGCGCAAACATAATCATAAAAATCAGCGGCATCATCGCCATCATGCGGGCTTGGTCTTTGTTGGCCGGAGCCGGATTCAGCTTTTGCTGAATGAGCATTGTGGCGCCGTAAATCAGCGGCCATACGCCGATATCCAGCAAAGACGGAACGTAAATATGTGCCCAGGTGGAAATCGTCAGCGGGTCTGGAGCCGACAAGTCCTTAATCCAGCCGATAAACGGAGCGTGGCGGATTTCAATCGCGATGTTCAGCACTTTATACAGTGAGAAGAAAATCGGAATTTGAATAAATATCGGCAGGCAGCCCGAAGCCGGATTAACTTTTTCGCGGCTGTAAAGCTCCATAGTGGCGCGCTGCAGAGCCATTTTATCATCTTTATAGAGTTCTTGCAGAGCCAGCATTTTCGGCTGTAATTTTTTCATTTTAGACATGCTTTCATACGATTTGTTGGCAATCGGGAACATCAGCAGACGCAGCAAAGCTGCAAACAGCAGAATCGCCCAGCCCATATTGCCGATTAAATGATATAAATAATCCAAAATATAAAAGAACGGTTTAGTCAAAAAGTAGTACCAGCCGAAGTCAACGTTTAAGTCAAACTTTTTAATGCTGTCGGAATACTTGTCTAAAAGCTTGATTTCTTTAGCACCGGCGTACATCTGTGAGCTGAAGCTTGCCGAGCTGCCGGACTGAATCTGCATCGGCAGACCTTTGAAATCCAGCTGGAAAGTATTGTCATTGGTTTTGCGTAAGGTAACTTTAGCTTTGTATGTGTCGTTAAAAATAAAAGCGCTGAACCAATATCTGTCGGTCAAAGATACCCAGCCGCCGGTGGTTTCAAAAGTTTCCGGTTCTTTTTCGGCGTCAAGCTTGCTGTATCTGATTTCTTTTAAGTCGCCGTCAATGATTCCGGTAAAGCCCTCATGCACAACGCTGCGGCTCTGCTGTTCATCGCGCATGGTTTTGCTGAACAAACCATAAGGATATACGGTGATTTCATGACCGCTGTTGTTTTCTACAGTCTGCTTAATGTCAAACAGATAGTTGTCGTCAAGGCTGATGGTGTACATAAATTTCACGCCTTGCCCGTTTTCCCAAACCAGCGTAACCGGAGTGCTTGGCGTCAATTCCTGATTGCCGGCAACTGTCCACAGCGTGTTTTTATTCGGGAGCAATAAAGTTTTGTCGCTGGAAAGCCAGCCATAGTCGGCATAATAAGCATTTTCGGTTTTTGCCGGAGACAGCAGCTCTACATCCGGACTGTCAGCGTCTAACGTCAATTTATATTTATCAAGCAGAATTTCATCAAAGCGGGCGCCTTTCAAACGGATGCTGCCGTTAATAACGCCGTTGCTGATTTTTAGGCGTTCATCTTGTTTCAGCACTTCGTCAACCGGCGCATAAATTGTTACGGCGGTGTCATTGGCTGCAGGCATTTCTTCGGCAACCGGCATTTGTGCTTCTTCTATTGCCGCTGTTTCGGTTTCGGCTTTCTGCTGCGGAAAAAAGTAGTTGAACCCCAGCACTACCAAGGCCGACAAGAACACGGCGGTTATAAAACTTTTGAAATCATCACTTGACATAGTAAGCTCCCATTAAACAAATCTTCTTCTATCTAAAATAAAATTGCTGAAAAGGCAAGCAATTATAGCGACTTATGCTTCGTTTCTTTCGGCGGCACGGGGTCATATCCGCTTCCGCCCCACGGATTGCAGCGTAAAATGCGTTTTATGCCTAAATATAATCCTTTGCAAACACCGTGAATTTGTATGGCTTCAATCATATATTGCGAGCAGGTCGGCCTAAAGCGGCAAACTCCCGGACACCACGGAGAAATGCAGAGCTGATAAATTTTAATCGGCAGAATGAGGAGTTTTTTCAGCATTCTCATCCCCTTGCAGAATCATTTTGTTAGTTTTGCGGAAAGTCCAGATAACATCGCGTTTCAGATCGGCATACGGGCAGCACCAAGTGTCAAAACGCCCGACTAAAACATAATCTACATTATCTAAGGCATATTTTTTATATATCTCACGCACCACGGCGCGCAGACGGCGTTTGGTGCGGTTGCGGATATGGGCTTTGCCCAAACGCTTAGTAGCCGTAAACCCGATTCGCGCTTTACGGCTATCTTCTGCCGGAATATCGGCAGATAAAGGGCGAGCCGCCTGTAACATTACGTTTTTAGAAACCATGGTAATGTCTTTGGCGGCTCTGAGAAAATCTTTTCTTTTTTTCAGAATCAGAAATTCACTCATTTTTGCTACTTTAAGCAGAAATTCTTTTACGACCTCTGGCTCTGCGGGCTGCTAATACTTTGCGGCCGCTTACTGTTGCCATACGAGTTCTAAAGCCGTGGCGGCGGGTGCGTACCAATTTGCTTGGCTGATAAGTTCTTTTCATTTTTAAATCTCCGGTTAATTATTAGTTATTTAAAGCCTGCTCCATGCAGACTCTCGGTATTTTTTCGCTCTCTTTATAAACGGATAAAAAGCATAAGTCAATAAAAAAAGCGGCAAAACCGCCGCTTTAGTTTGTTTTTCCAGAAAATTATTTTCTGTCGCCCATAATTCTCATCAAATAAAGGAACAGGTTGATGAAGTCTAAATAAAGATTCATCGCGCCGGCAATAGCTTTTCGTGACATGCTGTCGGCATCGTCTGACGAATAGTACAGGGCTTTGATTGTCTGAACGTCATAGGCTGTCAAAACTGTGAAAATCAATACGGCAGCGTAAGAAATAGCGTAATACAAGCCGCTGCTTTTCAAAAAGATATTAACAATGCTGGCGATGATAATGCCCCACAGTCCCATATACATAAAAGAGCCGATGCCGGTTAAGTCTTTTTTGGTAGTATAGCCGAACAGGCTCATTCCGCCGAATGTTGCAGCTGTGATTAAGAATACGCGGGCAATGCTGTCGCCGGTATAAAGCAGGCCGATATCAGCCAAAGACATTCCCATAACTACCGAAAACGCCCAAAACATAGCTTGAGCTGCCGCCATGCTGCCTTTATTCAGAACCGCATTAAAGCCGAAAATCATAGCGAGCGGTGCTAAAGTGATAATCCAGCCGAATGCTGAAAGTGAGACAGTCTGGGCGGCTTGGTCAACCGAAAACATCCAGTTGATTACCGGTGTGTACAAAGTTACATATGCGGCAAGCGTAGTTACGACCAGTCCGATTCCCATATAGTTGAAAACTTTAATCATGTATTGGCGCAAACCCTCGTCTACGCGTTCAACGGCCGATTTGCGGACAATTTGTTCTGATTCTGACATTTAAAATTCCTCCTTAATTTATTATCTTTATAAAATATAGGGCGAAAATTTGTTAAAATCAACAAATATTGCAGATAAAGCGAAAACTCTTGGCTTTTTCTGAAAATCCTGCTATAGCTTGGGCAGGAGATATAAAAATGTATAGTCAGCGTTTTCAGCAGTTTATAGATATGTGGCGCAAAGATTTTGCGATTGAGCGCAGCATGAATGAAAAAGTGTGCTTGGACAGGGACGGCAACCCGATTCCTTGGTATACTTATCCGGCGATTGAATATTTATCGCAGTTTGATTACAGCCAAAAGAAAGTTTTTGAGTTCGGCACGGGCTATTCGTCTATGTATTGGGCAAAACGGGCGCAAAAGGTTATCAGCATAGAAGACAAGCCGGAGTGGTACGAAAAGTTTGCCGCCGAGTTCAGCGCTCCGAATTGGCAAATGCGCTATTGCGATGAAAAACAAGGCTATGAAGATATGATTTTTGCCGACGGCGAAAAATATGATGTGATTGTGGTAGACGGCAAACGCCGCGCCGAATGCGCCGTCAACGCGGTCAAAGCCTTAGCCGCCGGCGGTTTGGTGATTTTGGACGACAGCGACCGGATTAACACCAGCTTGGAATATTTTAATGCCGTTAAATGTTTGCGAGAGGCAAATTTGCTGCAGGTGGATTTTTACGGCTTTTGCCCGATGAACAACTACACCAAAACCACGTCGCTGTTTTTTTCCCGTGATTTTGATTTTAAGTCGCAGTATGAAGTGCAGCCGATAAACGGCTGGGGTAATATCTGGTCTATGAGCCGCAAAGAACGCAAAGGCTTTTTCAAAAAACAAGACTATCCGCTGGCGGAAGAAAAAGAAGATAAATAGAATCAATTTTATCTGATATATTTACCAATTCTTTTTAACATATTCAAACTCCAAAAACTATATACAACACGGCGCAAAAGGCAATTATCGGCCTCAATGTCCGTATTTTCAAACTAGGGCGGTGCGGCTTTTGGCCGTGCCTTAGAGAAGATAGGGTTTGACAGCTTTGTTTATTTGTTAATGCAGATATTCAATAGCAAAACCATTTTTGAAAATAATGCGTATATTGCCTACTTTTTTATCAAATCCGCTATTGCAGGCCGCGTTGATTTCCGTCGCAACTCTGGAATCATAAGGATTGAGATATTTTCTCGAATTATCACAATTTTTTTTGTCCTCCGATATGCAAATACCTGCATAAGGACTATTATCCTTAGAACATTTACGAAGGCATTCGTCAAGGCGTTCTCTGTCATTCTTATATTTATCACCACATTCTTTCATGCATTTACTCATTTCCTCAATTGCGTCATCCCTATTTTTTATTATGGTAAATACAGAAAACTCATCAATATTACCTTTTAAGGGGATAACAATATTGTTAAAGGCTGAAATACATAACTCAGCGTCAGCATCACTCATAAAAACGTTTCCTTTTATATTAATTTTTCCAACCGGAGTACGTTGAAATTCGCTGCAGTTTTCAGCGGAAGGCAAACATAAGCCAAGAGTTTTTTTTGTTTCATCGTCAAGGTTGTAAATATTATACCAATTATCATTTTCAGAAAGTTCTTTGAGTTTAACAAGTACCTGTATGATTTCGCCAACTACTTTATTCGCCTGATATTTTTTCATAGCCTTTGAATATCCGGCAATGCCTCCGACTGTCAAAACCGCGATAATCGCCAAAACGCCGAGCATTTCTATCATGGAACGTCCTATAGAGCAAACGTCATTGCGAGGAGTGCAACGACGAAGCAATCCACCGCCCAGACCAGAAACGTCCGTCTGTTTCGTTCTGAATGTGTTATTTTCGAATGTGTGATTTTTTACGCCAAACTCCGCAAGAACACGCTGAGCGGCAGAAAAAGTGCCTTTAATCAGATGTTCAGGATTTGCAGAGAGAGAGAGAGA
>CAVKTH010000006.1:0-44234 GCA_963659495.1 Bacteroidaceae bacterium
GAAATAAGATGTTGAAGAGTATGAATTTTTTAAGCGGAAAGAGCAGGGGAAGAGTAGGTGGAGGCACTAAGCCCACGCCTCCAGCACCCGTCATTCTAGGTCTTGTACCTAGAATCCTGTTGCAACAAGGTACTAACCTAGTCAATAAATTAGCCTTATTATTGCATAAGTGCTGGTTGAGAGAAGATTCTTGGGATAAACCCAAGAATGACTGGTGCCGGGGACGCGGGTTTTCTCTGGGGGTAAGTAAACAAAGAAGTGTTGCCTTTGGCAACAAAGTCATGGATACTCGTCTGCCACAGCCTGCGGGGTGTGGCGACAAGTATGACGCTTCGGGTTTGGGTTATAGATTGCTTCGTCTTTGCACTCCTCGCAATGACGTGTCTATTAATACCCCTCACTCGGCGCTGTCGCGCCACTCTCTCCCGCAGGGGGCGAGGGTTTTAGATTGCTTCGCTGCGCTCGCAATGACGCTGTAAGTAACGGCGAGGGTTGGCACCGCCCTTGGTGCGACAAGATCCTAGGTACAGGGCCTAGTATGACTGTTGGCAGAGGCGCTGGTTTTGTTAGATTGCTTCGCTCCGCTCGCAATGACGTCAGCAGTGCGGGACATTCCATGATTGAAATGCTGGGAGTGCTGGCGATTATTGCCGTACTTTCTGTTGGCGGTATCGCCGGTTACTCAAAAGCGATGGAAAAGTGGAAAGCGGATAGGCTGGTGTCGGAATACAGTAATTTGATTTTAGGCTTGCTGGCAAATGTTGGCGAGTTTCAGAATATGTCTAAAACAGCCGATTATGACACGCAAATCGGGTTGGCGCAATATGTGCAGGCTGCTTCATTAGTCCCGCAAACTTGGAAATATATCAGAGATTCCCGCATGTATGATTCTGAGGGCAATCCGATTTTGATGTTTTCGCGGCGCAATCGGCTGGTGATAGACATATATATCGGCACAGAGTTAAACGGAAGCAATAGTATCAGCGGGAAATCTAAAGGTTTTTCCGTTACCTTATGCCGCGAAATTATGCAGAATTTGACTAAGCCTCTGAGCAGCTCACTGCAGTTTTCCAGATTTTATCAATGGAGCAAAATGGAAGATTCTTCAGTTTATTGGGGAAATGCCGGATGTTCTGCCGGACGGAAATGCCTGCGGGATTTAACAGTTTCGGAAATCAACGATATCTGCAAATCTTGCGATAAAGACAGCGAAGCTTGCGGAATCAATCTGGAATTTTAAGGCTATTTAAGGCTGCCGATATTAAAAAACAGCGGCAGAATTTCATATTGTCCGTTTACATAATAAACATATACCGGTATGCCGTCACGCCCGTAAGCATTCAGAGCCGCGGTATACGCTTCATTGCCCTCGGTTAAATCGGCGCGGAAAAGCTTAACTTTCTTTTCGCTGACAAAGCGCTTAAAACGATTGGTGTTCAGAATGATTTTTTCGTTAAATTGGCAGGTTAGGCACCAATCCGCCGTAAAATCAATAAACACCCGGTCTCCGTTGGCGGCAGCTTCCGTAACTGCCTGCGCATCATATGCCTGCCAAGCCAGTTCCTGCGGCTCTTCTTCTGAACGCCAATCCAGCTGAGTCGCTAAGATGCTAAGCAGCCACAGCATTGTTAACAGCAAAGGTACGGATAAAACATATTTAACCGTCTGCATCCATTTTCCCGGTGCCGGAAGAATACTCCCCAGAACATTCGGAAATATTTCTATTAAAGCATAGGGCAGGGCATATCCCAGCGCCAGCATGGCAAAAACCGCAAATATCTGCAGGTCGTTCTGCATAAAAGCATAGCCGATAGCCGCACCCATAAACGGACCGGTGCAGGGGCTGGCGATTAAAACGGCAAAAAAACCGGTGCTGAACGCATTTAGTCCGGATAGCTTATAAGTTTTGTCTGTGTTGAAGTCAGGAAAGTGCAGAATATCGGTCATGAATAAGAATAATAAGCCGAAAACCGCCGCCATTATTCCTACAAACCACGGCGATTGCAGCTGGAAACCCCAACCGATAGCCGCACCCTCGTGCTTTATCAGCACCAGAATTGCGGTAAGCAGCATAAAACAGGTCAAAACGCCGAAAGTATAGCTTGCCGCTCTTGACAAGCCGCCTTTTTTTTCTTTATTTTTAAGCAAAGCGAAAATTTTGAGCGATAAAATCGGAAAAACGCACGGCATGGCATTCAAAATCAGTCCGCCTAAAAAAGCTAAGGCTAAAATATAATATAAGCTGAAATCTGCGCTGTCCTGATAGTCTATTTCTAAAGCGTAAGATTTATCCGGAGTAACCACCAGAGCTTGCGACAGCGGTTCGCTCTCGGCGGTATCGTTTTCCCAGCTGATAAGTGTTTTGTTGTTTTCTTCGCTGATTTGTACAGACTGTTCGGCCACGCGTCCGCTTTGCGCCGGCAAAAAGTTTACAGCCGTGTGCGGCGGAAGTTCCAGCTGAATTTTATTTTGCTGAGTCGGGCTGTTGACATGCAGCTTTTGCGGTAGTTCAACTTTAATTGTGCTTTGCAGATTCTCCCAGATTTCTTTAGGCGTCTGCGGCAGCTCCTGCAGGTTGAAGCTTAAAGCCTGCGGTTTGCAGACGTCATTGCATTCTACAAAAGAAAAAGTCAGCTGCACATCTTTTGTCTGCTGCAGTTTCAGATGAAAATAAGCTGATTTTTTATAAACATATTCATCAATAATATCAAAGGCTTTGACAATTTGCGGGGCGGATTGGTTTAAGATTTTAAGCCCGCTGGCTTCATTGTTGGTGCTGATAGTGGTCGGACGTCCGATTTCTCCGGGGTTGCTCCAATAAATATGCCAGCCGTCTTTAATGGCAAAACGGGCGATATATTCGGCTTTGCCGTCCGAAAAAAGCTCTATAGTCGTGTTATCTGTGCTTTTTTCACTCAGAGAGGCTTCGGCAGGCGTGCAGAATAACAGGCTGAGACATATTAAAACGGCGTTTTTAAGCATTTGATTCCTTTCAGACAAAATATGGGCAAAGCAGATACATATTTCAAGCTAAATCAGCTCCTTAAGGCGGAAAATAATTTTATCAAACATCTCCGCGGTCAAAACATTGGTGTTTATATTATAGCGCGAAGTGTGATAGGAATCCAGCAATATCAGGTTATGCTTAGGCAAAAAATGCTCCGCCCCGTGGGCAAATTTATAGGCTGCTTTGGTATAGCCTAAAGCCTGTAAAACCGCTCCGTGCGAAACCGAGCCTAAGGAAAGTATAACTTTCAAGTTCGGCATGGCGGCGATTTCTTGCTGCAAAAACGGACGGCAGGCGGCGATTTCGGCGGCCTTAACTTTGTTTTGCGGCGGTACGCAGCGCACAGAATTGGTAACGCGCACGTTAAGCAGCTCAAAACCGTCATCTTTGCGTTTTTGATAATTGCCTTGCGCTAAGCCGAACTTTTTCAAAGCCGGATAAAGAATGTCGCCGGCGTAATCATTAGTAAAAGGGCGGTCGGTTTGGTTGGCGCCGTTCAGCCCCGGAGCCAGTCCGACTACTAAAATCTGAGCATTCAGCGAGCCGAAAGGCGTAACCGGTCCATTGTGATAAGCCGGAAATTTTTGCTGGTTGCCGCGGCGGAATTCCACCAAGCGCGGGCATAAACTGCAGTCTTTTTCAGGGTTGCAAAACATATAACTCTCCTTTGCTGCTGAATATTGTAGCGTTATTTTTTTTGCTGTCACTATTTAAATTTGTTTTTTCACGGTTATATACAGTTTTGAAAGTGTTGCAAAATACTTGATTTGTCATTTAACACATTTATAAATGGAGATGAAAACATGAAAAAAACATTATTGTTAGCCGGTGTTGCCAGTATTTTTGCTTTTAATGCGCAGGCAATGAATTGGAATATGAATCAATATCGCCCGTATGTTGGGGCAGATTATTCCTTTTTTAAGGCTAAACAAGGCAATCAGGCTAAACATATGAAAAAATACTTCCATTCCGGCAAGGCTAATGTCGGCATGCAGATGTATCAAAACTGGGATTTGGAATTTTCATATCAGCAATCCGGAGAAATTAAAGGCCGCACCTTGGACGGCAAGCGCGGCAAGAACTATTTCTCGGTTTATGCTTTGGATGCTTACGGCAAATATCCGATTATGTGTTCTAAATTGAGCGCATTGGGTACGCTCGGCGCCGGTATTTATCACGCTAAATACAAAAACTTTCCGAAAAGCTCATATAATAAAGTCGGCTACCGCGCCGGTTTGGGCTTGCAGTATGACTTTAACAAAAACTGGGGCGCCAGAGTTGTCGGCAGATATTCTTATATTGGCTCCGGCTATACCAACAACTTCAAAGAAGTTACCGCCGGTTTGCAATATCGTTTCTAAAATTTACAGCCAACTCAAAACACCCTGCCGAAATAAAGCAGGGTGTTTAAGTTTACAGACATAAATTTTAGTCGCAGACGCGGGTGGTCTGCGGAATTTCTACCGTATAAGACAAGGTAGTTTTGCCGTTGGCCGGAACTTTAACCGTCCATTCGCGGGTCTGCGCGTTTTTGGCTGTGCCTTTAATGCTTTCTTTTACAATTTTGTAGTTATCGGAAATATTTTGGCTGATAATAACGCTGTTTTCGGCGGCTTCGGCATTGCTGACGGTCGTCTCGGCGGTATAAGTTTTAAGCAGTTTAACGCTGTAGCATTGGTTTTTCGGCTTGCGTTCCAATTCTTTTTCGGCAACTTTGGCGACTTTGCCTTTGACAGTCAGGTTAAAAGCGTCGCCCAGATTCAGGCGCAGAGTTTCGTCTTTTGCCGTGTTGCCGATGTTGTTGGAGCCGATAAACTGCAGATTTCCGTTTTTGTCGTTTTCATAAAAGCGCACGGTTCCGGCCGGCAGAGAAAGCCCCAGATTGGAAGCGGCTTTATTTTCCAAAACATAGGTTATGCTCGGATGCTGCTTTTCAAACTCATAGCTGCTGCCGAAATAGAGCGGAGACTTAAAGTTAAATTCTTTGCTGTAGGTTACGCCGGATTTTTCCAGCAGAGCCAGCTGCTTGGTCTGTTTGTCTTTTATGGAAGTAATGGCGGGCAGGGTATATAGCTCATAGCCGCTGATTTGCTCAGGCGCGCCCGCACCGGCTTCCAAGCTGTTGACGCTGTCCATAGACATGCCGATAGCTTTGCTCATCAGCAAGCGCGGCTGTATAACCGGACGGACTGTGTTGACGTTACCGGCAATCAGCTGGATTTTGGCATTGTTATAGTCTACGCCCGAATTGTTGTTGATGGTAACCCAGCCGGTTAAATCCAGCTTGTCTTTGGCGGTAACGGTGGCAACATAGTCGGTTTTCCAGCTGAGACCGCCGGTCAGATAGGCCAAAAACAGGTTTTTATTTCCGGCTTTTTTGTTGTTTACTTTGGCGGTTAAAGTTGGTTTGTCGCTGACGTTGGCGGGCAGGCTGCCAAAAACAATGCGGCCGTTGAATTTAGTGTCTATTCCGTAAGAAAATTTAAGAACCGGCTGTCCGTAGCTGGCGCCGATTAGCTGAGCTTTTTCAAAAATATTTTCTCCGGTCTGCGGATTTTGGCGCACGGTCATAACTTCTTGCCCGACCGATTGATTTACCAGATTTTCATAAGTGATAAGGTTATAGCTGTAGTTCTGCTCCAAAACTTTTAAATCCTGACCGTAAATGATTGCGGTTTCCGGCTGAATCTGCTGAGCCACGCCGTCAAAAACAATTTCGGCGGTTCCGGCTTTTATGTCGGCGGGACGGAGGTCTTTAACCAGAGCTAAATCCTGATTATATATGCTCAGAGTCAGTTTGCTACCGGCATTTCCGAGCAAAATTTGCTCGGCGTTTGCCGGTGCTGACGAAAGAATGGTTCCGGCTAAAAGTAAAAAGGTTGTGTAACGCATAATAAAATCTCCTTAAATCAATTTAAGATATCTCAAGATAATATAAACGGCAGAGCCTTCAAAAACAAGCATCAGCCAAAACATAGCCTGAAAGCTGCGTTTTTTGGTTTTGTGATGAAAAAACTTTTGAGCGATAAAAGCCCCGGGCCAGCCGCCTAAAAATTCCAGCGCATGCAGCTGCATTTCCGGCACGCGCCATTCGCCGCGCTCGGCCGCGCGCTTGTCAGCTCCGTAGGCTGTGAATGTGGCCAGATTGATGCAGCAGAGATGATACACAATAAATACCAAAAACGCTTTATGCGAAAACATTATAACTCTGAAATAGTGATTTTCGGTTATGTAGGCCGACAGCATCATCATGGCAAAATACAAAATAAAAAAACGATTGCGCTGCAGCGGCGGTATCAGCATCAGAAAAGGGGCTATTATAACTAAAAAAGTAATCAGCATTTGAAAATCCTTTGCAATATAAAAACAGCATAGGCAGGTAAAAGATTATTTTCAAGCAAATCTTTGCAAATATTAAGGTATTTTTAAGGGTAAGCGTGTAAAAATCTGCTTAAGTGTAAAAGGGAGAAATTCTAAATGAAAAAATCCGTTCTGATTAGCGCATTGCTGGCAGTTGCTGGCTGTGCCTCGCAAAATCCGCAAGAGCCTGAAGTTTATGCCGAAGCGCCGAGCGTCAGCGTGCCTTGTTCCTATTCCTGCATGGAAAATAACTGTCTGTCGGCGGTGCCTGAGCCTCTGGTTTTGAAACCGCGGGTTACGGAGACGGTTTCATCGCATAAAAAACGCCGCTGCTGTCCTGATGATGTGGTTGTAGGCAGCGATGAACAGCAGGTAATAATTCCGGATTTGCCGGAAATTTATGTGATTTCGGCCAACCGTACGGTCAGTTCCATGCTGAATGACGCCAAGGCGGTGTTTAATGACAAGCCGGTTCATGTGTTTGTGCCGGATTCCAAGCTTTTGGCGGATGATTTGCCGGGCGGCGCCGATAAAGGGCTTAAGGCGGCTAAAAAGCGTTTGGATAATGTCAATACCGTGATTTTGGCAAAAAACGCCAAAACGGCGGAATATATTGTAAATACGGCAATAGATTGGTTTGATACGCCGACTAAGCAGGTTCCGGCCATAAAATATACTATGGAGCTGGTCAGCAGCGACGGCGTTAAAATCGGCGAATGGACCGAGGTTGTGCATCAGACCGAGGGCGACCGCAGCTGGTGGTGATGAAAATGCAGCGCTGTATCTTTATTTTGGCTCTGGTGATGGTTTTGACCTCTAACGCCGCAAAAGCATTTGCCGAATCCGCAGCGGTTGAAGCCAGCGCCTGCGATGAAAAACAAGAGGGCTTTGACGCTAAAACCATGGAATACCGCGCGGTGGATAAAGCCAGCCTGATTGCGGTTAAAAGCTCAGGACTTATCCAGAAAAACGGACAGAATCTGACTCCGGCGGTAATTGATATTATTGCTTATCGGCTGATTGATGAATATTTGCTGAATGTTAAGCATGAGGTTACAATTTCTGAGCCGAACCGCGTATGCGTAAAAGTCAGCGGCGATTTGGAAATTGCAGATGATGAGCTGAAAGCCTTGATTAAAGAGCATAAAGAGGCGGCGGAACCGGCGCGCATAAATCCCGAAGCCGAGGTTAAAATGGCCGCCGAAGTAGCCGCCGAAGTTGAAAAAGCAACCTCATTTAAGCCGCAAAGCCTGAAAGAAAAAAAGCTTTTGTTTATTGAAAATATGAAGTTTTGGGACGGCAGCGACACCAATCATTATACCCAGATGCTGAAAGAGCAGTTTTCGGGCAGCGATTATTACTATGTGACGGATAATAAAGATTTGGCTGATTTTGTGGTTACGCCGAGTCTGAATAAGTCGGTTGTGGATAAAATAGACAGCACCAACCATAAAATGCAGATGGCTGTAGAGCTGCGTACGGTTTCGCCGACAGAGTCCGATTTTGTGCCGATTCAGCAGGAGCAGACCCACTTTATTTTGTTTGCGGCAGATAAGGACGAGCAAGAGATTGCCGATAATCTGATTAAAAAATTGCTGACAGCGGCAAGCAAAGACGCCGACGCAAAAATTAACCGCTTTTTGCAGAATGAATTAGAAAAAAATAATGTAAAACGTAAAAAATAAGATTTTATAAGAAAATAATTATTGACATCTGCTAAAAATAAGATTTATATCTTATATAGCAGGTGCAAAATGAACTATAAAAAACTGAAAAATATTGCTGATAAAATTTTTGAAGGCTTTGCCGAGGCTTATCCCGAAGCGCAGAAAGGCAGATATCTTTCGGCTAAGACAAATTTGGTGCTGGCGTTTGATGAATATATAAATCATAATAATATTCAAGCGGTTGCCAAAGAGGCTGATATAATAATCAGCGCTGAAGAAGCAAAAATTCTGCTTAAAATGCTGAATGACGGAATTGAAAAATATTTAGAAGATAATATTAAAGTTATTGCCCTGAATTAAACTAAAGTGGGGAAAAATTGCTTTGCGCTATTGTAGAAAGCAAAAAGCGACCCTATATAATAAAAAGATGTATTGGACGGAGTTTAGCTGATATGCAGGAAAATATGGAAGAAATTAAAGAAAAAAAGTCTAAAGGAATAGAATTGCCGGTGCTGCCGCTGCGTGACGTGGTAGTTTATCCGAAAATGATTGTGCCGATTTTTGTCGGGCGCGAAAAGTCTATAGAAGCTGTGCAGAAAGCCAACGACAAAGGCTCGGATATTGTTTTGGTTATGCAAAAAAAAGCCGATATAGAAGTTCCGGAAGAAGATGATTTATACAAAGTCGGAACCCGCGGCAATATTTTGCAGATGCTGAAGCTGCCGGACGGCACCGTAAAAATTTTGGTAGAAGGCATTGAACGCGTCAAAATCAAGCGCTTTCATAATGAACAGACCTATTTTTCGGCGCTTATCGTGTCTTATCCGGCCGAAAAAGAAGATGACGCTGAGCTGAAATCGTGGGCGAGGGCGGTTGTCAGCCAATTTGAAGAATATGTAAAATTAAATAAGAAAATTCCATTGGATGTGGTGCAGTCGGTTAAGCAAATAGAAGAATATGACAAGCTCGCTGACACTATTGCTTCGCATCTGGCGCTGAAAACCGAGGATAAGCAGTTTTTGCTGGAGGCGGAAAACTTAAAAGAGCGCCTGAATAAGCTGCTGCAGCTGATAGATACGGAAATGATGGTTATGGAAGTGGAAGACCGCATTAAAAACCGTGTCAAAAAGCAAATGGAAAAAAGCCAGAAAGAATATTATCTGAATGAGCAGATTAAAGCCATTCAAAAAGAACTGAACAACGGCGAAGACGGTGACGAGTTCGGCAATTATCTGAAACGCATTAACGAAACAAAGTTCAGTAAAGAAGCCCGCGAAAAGGCTTTGGCAGAGCTTAAAAAACTCAAAAATATGGGCAATTCATCGCCGGAAAGCGCCATTATCCGCAACTATCTGGATTGGCTTTTGGATATTCCTTGGAATAAAAAAACTAAGCTTAACAAGGACTTGCAAAAGGCTATAGATGTTTTGGAAGAAGACCATTACGGCTTGGAGAAAGTCAAAGAGCGCATTGTGGAATATTTGGCGGTGCAGTCCCGCGCCAGCCATATGAAAGCGCCGATTTTGTGCTTGGTCGGACCTCCGGGCGTCGGCAAAACCTCGCTCGGCAAATCCATAGCCCGCGCCACTAACCGCAACTTTGTGCGCGCTTCTTTGGGCGGCATGCGCGATGAAGCGGAAATCCGCGGCCATCGCCGCACCTATGTCGGGGCTATGCCGGGAAAAATCATTCAGTCCATGAAAAAAGCCGGAACTTCTAACCCGCTGTTTTTGCTGGATGAAATTGATAAATTGGGCAATGATTGGCGTGGCGACCCGAGTTCGGCTCTGCTGGAGGTTTTAGACCCGGAACAGAACGCAGCGTTTAACGATCACTATCTGGAGGTAGACTATGATTTGTCCGATGTTATGTTTGTGACTACAGCCAACTCCTTGGATATGCCGCGTCCGCTGCTGGATAGAATGGAAATTATTCAGCTTTCAGGCTATACGGAAGATGAAAAAATAGAAATCGCCAAACGCCATTTGCTGAAAAAAGTGTTTGATGAAAACGCCGTGAAATGCTCGGAGCTGATAATTCATGACGAGGCAATCCGCGACATTATCCGCTATTATACCCGAGAAGCCGGCGTGCGTAACTTGGAGCGCGAGCTTGCGACTATTGCCCGCAAGGCGACAAAGGATATTTTGCTGCAAAAGGGCAAATGCGTAAAAGTTGAAGTTACGCCGGAGAATTTGGAAAAATATTTAGGGGTAAAGCGCTTTAGCTACGGCGAGGCCGAAAAGCAAGACCATATCGGCGTGACAACCGGCTTGGCTTGGACCGAAGTCGGCGGCGACATCCTCTTTATAGAGGCTGTGGATATGCCGGGAAAAGGCAAAGTTACGCAAACCGGAAAGCTCGGCGATGTGATGAAAGAGTCCATTGAAACCGCATATTCAGTAGTGCGCGCGCATTCCAAAGAATTGGGCATAGACCCTGAGGTGTTTGAAAAAACAGATGTCCATGTCCATGTGCCGGAGGGCGCTACGCCGAAAGACGGACCGTCCGCAGGTATTGCCATGTATACGACTTTGGTTTCGGTCTTTACCAAAACGCCGGTTAAAAAAGATGTGGCGATGACCGGAGAAATTACCCTGCAGGGGCGCGTTCTGCCAATCGGCGGGCTGAAAGAAAAGCTGCTGGCAGCTTTGCGCGGCGGTATTAAAACCGTGATTATTCCAAAGGAAAATGAAAAAGACTTGGCGGAGATTCCGGATAATGTTAAAAAAGGCATGAAAATTATTCCGGTAGACAATGTCGCCGATGTGCTGAAAATTGCCCTGCATCACTAAGCTTTGGAAAATATAAAGCAAAATAAAATGAGTTCTGCCCCAAACAGCGGAACTTATTTTTTTGCACAAAACTTGACAAATACGCAAAAATGAGCTATTTTTAGAATGTTAACTTAATTATTTTAATTTATTTATTTTATGGCAATTATTAGTAAGAATGCAGTATCAGAGAGTTCTATCGTAACCGAGTCTCCAATTGCTAAGGCTTTGCTTGGAAACCTGATTAACGGAGTAAAGAATTTTGTGCATGACGCTTCGGATGAGGATGCTTTGCACAAGATACCATACTACGAAAAGATGGGCTATACCAAGAAACAGCTTATCCAGATGACGCTTAAGAATCTGTTGCCTGTAGCTCGCCGCTGGGCAGTTGACCGCATTAACAAGGGAGAGGATTTCGCCGTTTTTGAGGATGAAATCATGGAAATTGATTCTATAGAGGTAAAACTCTATGCCAAGATGAATGCGACTTTTCTGCAGAGCGTGCATATTCACGGCTGCGATCACAAAGACATTGGCTTTGTTGAAGAGCTGGAAGCGATTGAGGGCTTTGATCAGAATGTTTACAACAAGCTTCTGGGACGCATGCGCAAAAGCTATGCCAAGGAAAAGAGCCGTTCGCTTGAATACCTTATCAGCAAGACAACTGAGTATGTCCGCAAAATCCATGATGTCGGACGTTCTGCTTTCGCTATGCTGGAGGACGGCAAGCAGCCGGACTTTGAGACATGGAGCGCTGAGCAGGCTTTGCAGGATAGGGTGTTTGAAGAGAACAAGCTGTTCTTGAAGCAGACTATCAAGCATTTGGAGTCTATGCAGAGCAACAAGGTAAAGCTCGGAGTATCGGAAATCCGTCTGCTGCTCAACCAGAAAGACGGATGCCGCCGCGAAAAACTGTATCATCTTGCCGAGGAGTGGATTATCAGCATTTATAATTCCCTGCCTAGCGCTACAGCCGAAGAAAAGGCGGCGCAGGGGCAGATTTATAAAGAGATTTGCGCCTTTGTGTATGATATTGTTCCGCTGACCGGAAGAATCTCTGTCAATATGATTAACTTCATCTTTGACCGCGGATTCCTCAGCCCGATGAGCCGCAGCCTGCTGCTGAAGATACAGCCTCGTATCAACAGCTTAAGCATGACTCCGCTGTTCCACTATCCATTGCAGCGTATGCTGAAAAATGTGTACGCCGACTATTTGGACGGAGTGTTCACGGCATCAGACTACTGCGTTGTGCAGGTGGCTTTGGCTTATGAGCCTGAGCTGGTGCGCAGCGTGCTGAAAAAGGCTTATGAAAGCTATGAGCCGGGCAATGAGTTTGCAATGTAAGATACTGCAAAAAACAAAAAAACGCCGTTACTGTAAGAGTAACGGTGTTTTTTGTTGTATTCATTCTATCGTATGACTGCGGCGATACCGGACAGATAGACAGCATCGTCAGCAGTAAGCTTGCTGAGCTTGAGACCTTGAGCTGCAATTCCAAGCAGAGCTTTGTCCGGAGTTTTCACAAACACAGAATCTGACATCTGATGCAGAATCTTCTGAATGAAAGCGATTTGCGCTTTAACATTGTCAGTTTGCTCCATGCTCTTCAAAGAAGCGAGGTCTTTTTCCAGCATCGGCTTAAAATCCGCGGCAGAATTGGTGCGGAAAGCGATGATATCAACCTTGTTGTCAGGAGATGCTACTTGGCCGGCCCAAAAGAATGTGCAGTTAGCTGGCAATTCAGGGTCGCATACAAGAAGAGTTCCGGAAAATAAATACTTTACTTCCATATCAAAATAATTTAGGGGCGTTAGTCTAAAAAAATACGGTTGCCCAAGACGTATCCGACATAATAAAAAACAAAATTATAATATTTGCTATAAACTTAACAAAAATATTTGTTTTTGTCAATAAAAAAGAGAATGAAAAAAAGAATTCTGCGGGCGGAAAAGCCGTCGGAAGCAGATGTATAAACCCAAAAAATTACTTGACTTATATCAGGGCAAAGCTATAGTTTTCTATTTATAAGGTATTGTTCAAAAGGGGATTTTTATGAATAGTTTGTTTCAGGGCAAAACTATCTTGGTTACGGGCGGAACAGGTAGTTTCGGTAAGGAATTTATAAAAAACGCATTAAAAGAAAATGCTGCAAAAATTATTGTTTATTCCAGAGATGAATTTAAGCAGTTTACAATGGCAAATATGCCGGAATTTTTACCGTATAAAGAAAAAATCTCTTATATTATCGGCGATGTCCGAGACAAAGAACGCCTGATTCAGGCCGCAAAAAATACAAATTACATTGTTCATGCCGCTGCGCTGAAACAAGTTCCGGCTTGCGAATACCATCCTTTTGAAGCAATAAAAACCAATGTGCTGGGAGCAGAAAATGTAATTGAAGCCGCAATCAAAAACGGAGTTGAAAAAGTTGTGGCGCTTTCAACCGATAAAGCCTGCGCACCGATAAATTTGTATGGCGCAACCAAGCTTTGCTCAGACAAACTGTTTATAGCTGCAAATACATGCTGCTATAACGAAAAGACCAGATTTGCCGTTGTCCGCTACGGCAATGTTGCCGGCTCGCGCGGTTCGGTTATTCCGTTTTTTCAAAAGCTGGTTTCGGACGGCGCTGAAGAAATACCGGTAACGGATATTCGGATGACCAGATTTTGGCTCAAATTAGAGCAGGCGGTTGAAATTGTTTTCAAAGCCTTGACCGATATGTCGGGCGGCGAGCTGTATGTAAAGAAAATTCCGTCTATGCGGATGGTGGATTTAGCCAAAGCCATTGCGCCTAAGGCAGCTATAAAAGAAATCGGCGTCAGACCGGGAGAAAAAATACATGAACAGATGATAACCTCCGCGGATGCTCCGAATACTGTGGATATGGGCGGCTATTATGTTATATTGCCGCAAATCTGCTTGGCTGAAACCGCTCAGAAATATGCAGATGCTAAACGAGTTCCGGCAGATTTTGAATATAATTCCGGCAATAACGACAGCTGGCTGACTATAGAAGATATGCAGAAGCTGATTAGCGAGATAAAATAATGAAAGTTTACGGTTACGGAAAGCAAAGTATAAACGCTGACGATATTGCGGCAGTTACGGAAGTTCTGCAATCAGCGGCTTTAACCGGCGGACCGAAAGTCAGCGAATTTGAAAATGCTATATGCCGGTACACGGGAGCTAAATATTGCGTGGCCGTCAATTCGGCGACATCCGGCTTGCATATTGCCATGAGGGCTTTGGGCATTAAATCCGGCGATGAAGTGATTACCTCGCCGATAACCTTTGTCGCCAGCGCAAACTGTGCCTTATATTGCGGCGCAGATGTAAAATTCGCCGATATTGAAGAAGATACTGCCAATATAGATGTAAATGAAATAGAAAAGCAGATTACTGAAAAAACAAAGGCAATCGTGCCGGTTCATTTCGGCGGGCAAAGCTGCGATATGGAGCGGATTGCCGAACTTGCAGAAAAATATAATCTGCATGTAATAGAAGATGCGGCTCATGCTATCGGCTCTGACTATAAAAATACCAAGGTCGGCAGCTGCGCCTATTCGGATATGGCGGTTTTTTCATTTCATCCGGTCAAGACAATTACTACCGCAGAGGGCGGAGCTGTAGTGACAAATAATGAAGAGCTGTATAAAAAGCTCTGCGCTTTGCGTTCGCACGGCGTATATAAAGACGGAGACATGCAGCAGGACTGGCGCTATGAAATGCGTGAACTCGGCTATAATTACCGCATGACGGATGTTTTGGCGGCTTTGGGCGTTTCGCAGCTGAAAAGGCTGGATAAATTCAAGCAGCGCCGCCGTGAAATTGTTGAGTTTTATAACCATAATTTAGGCTTAAAGCATCTGCAGGAAAGAGACTATTCCAAGGCCTGTTTTCATCTGTATCCGGTTTTGCTGAAAAACAGAAGAGAATTTTATTTTAAGGCTAAAGAAGCGGGGCTTAATCTGCAGGTTCACTATATTCCGATTCATCTGCAGCCGTATTACCGGAATTTAGGCTATAAGCAGGGCGATTATCCCAAAGCCGAAGAGTATTACAAGCATTGCATATCGCTGCCGCTGTATCCGGAGCTTACGGACGATGATTTAACGGAAATCGTCAGAAGAATTAAAAAAATAATATAGGAGAAGACATGGATAGCTTAAAAAGAAAAATTCCCTATTATAATGATTTATATGTTGAAGAAATAAAAAATCTGAACAATGACAAGGTGGATTTTTTTTCGGTTTATACTTATGAAAAAAAGAATCATGTTGCCTGTGAATCTACTTTGACTGAATCTTTTTATGAAATATTTAAAGATATACCGGCAGCGAAAAATGATGTTTTTATGGATTGCGGTTCCGGTCTGGGACATGTTTTGTACAGAGCGTCTCCGCTGTTTGATAAAATATACGGGGTGGAATATCATCCGGATGTGTATAAGATAGCTAAAAATAATTTAGAAGTCTTAAATGTGAAAAACTGCACGCTGATAAACTCCGATATTTTGGATATAGATGAAAAAATATTGGATGAAGTAAATGTTTTTTATCTGTTTAATCCGTTTATCGGCGATATATTTGAAAAATTTATCAGCAATATTGTTGAGTCAATAAAGCGCAGAGACCGCAAGGTGTTGATTATTTATTTAAATGTTCAATGCAAAGATATGTTTGAAAAATATTCTGATATTTTGCCGCTGCATGAAATCCGGATGGTCAGAAAGCCGGTGCATTATTATTTACACGAGTTTAATGGAGCAAAAAATGAATAAAATTTATAAAACAGAGCAGGAAAATTTTTGGGCAGGAGAATTCGGCAATGAATATATAAAAAGAAACACCCGCGAAAATCTGCTTCCGAGTTATTTAAATTTGTGGTCTGAGATAATTTCCAAAACATCAGGCGTAAAATCTTGTTTGGAATTCGGCGCTAATATCGGGGTTAACTTACAGGCTCTGAAGCTGCTGATACCGGATTTAGACATGCATGCCGTAGAAATCAACGAAACAGCCTGCAATGAGCATTTAGCTAAATTTATGGATAAAGCCAGTATCTGCAACCAGTCAATATTGGAATATCAGGCCGATAAAAAGTATGATTTGGTTTATACAAACGGCGTGCTGATTCATATAAATCCGGATGAACTGGATTCTGTTTATGAAAAGATGTATCAGTCGTCCGCTAAGTATATTTTAATTTCGGAATATTATAATCCGACGCCGGTTTCCGTGACTTACCGCGGAAATGAAAATAAGCTGTTTAAACGTGATTTTGCCGGAGAAATTATGGATAAATATCCGGAACTTAAATTGGTTGACTATGGTTTCCGCTATCATCGCGACAATAATTTCAAGTCTGATGATGATACTTGGTTTTTATTGGAAAAATGAGATGGCAAGCATTGCGATTATAACGGCGCGCGGCGGCTCTAAAAGAATTCCCAAGAAAAATATTAAGGAGTTTATGGGTAAGCCGATGATTGCCTATGCTATTGAAGCGGCGCAGGAGGCTGACATATTTGATGAAGTCATGGTTTCTACCGATGACGCGGAAATTGCTGAAATAGCAAAAAAATTCGGCGCAGTGGTTCCGTTTATGCGCAGCGAGAAAACGGCAAATGATTTTGCCTCAACCGATGATGTATTAAAAGAAGTTATAGACGAGTATAAAAAACGCGGCCGGGAGTTTGAGTGGATTTGCTGTATATATCCGTGTGTTCCGTTTTTAACCGGAGATATTTTAAGACAGGCCTGCAGCAAATTCAAAAACGAAAATGCTGACAGCTTAATGCCGGTGGTTAAATTTTCTTTTCCGATTCAAAGAGCCGTAAGGTTGAATGATAAAGGCTTTTTAGAGTACCGCGAGCCGGAAAATGCCCTGAAGCGTTCGCAGGATTTGGAGCCGATGTATCATGATGTCGGCATGTTCTATTTTTATAAGCCTGATAAGCTGGACAGCTCTGAGGTTGTGATGTATGAAATGAAAGAACAGAACATTCAGGATATAGATACATTGGATGATTGGAATTTGGCAGAACTAAAATGCAAGGTGCTGCGCAATGAATAAGCTCGGTCTGAAATTGTGGTCAACCAATACGGATTATTATCTGAAAGCGGCTGAAAAGCTGTATAAAGAGGGATATTTTGATTATATAGAGCTGTATGTTGTTCCAAACACCGTCAGCACGCTGGCAGAATGGCAAAAGCTGGATATTCCTTTTACCCTGCATGCGCCGCATTCAGCTCATAACGTAAATTTGGCGGATAGGGATAATTTTGCATATAACAAGCAAATATATCAGGAAGTTGCGCTGTTTACCGAAGTCCTGCATCCAAAATTTACGGTTGTTCACAGCGGCACCTATGGAAATATTGAAGAAACTGTCCGGCAGCTGAAAATCATCCGTCCTGAAAACATGCTGGTAGAAAACAAGCCTTACCGCGCGCCGCTGGGCAAAAAAGAATTGTGCCGCGGCTATAATATAGAAGAAATTAAATATGTTTTAGATAATTATGAATGCGGTTTCTGCTTAGATGTCGGGCATGCTATATGTTCGGCAAATTCTCAAAAGCTAAGCCCTTATGACTATGTTGCGGAGTTTAATCTGCTGCAGCCGGATTGCTATCATCTGTCGGACGGCTATATAGACAGTCCTGACGACCGGCATCTGCATTTTGGCGCCGGCACTTATAACCTAAAGCAAATTTTCAAAATAATAGGGACTGATAAAACAATTTCAATAGAAACGGCAAAAGATTCAAAAGAAAACTTAGATGATTTTAAAGCAGATGTTGAGTTTTTGAGAGACAATATTTTCAGGAAAGAGATGAATATATGAATGTAGCTATGATGCAGCCGACATTTTTGCCGTGGCAGGGAATGTTTGAGCTTATCAATAAATCGGATAAGTTTATATTTCTGGACGATTTTCAGTATTGCCAGCGCTCTCATCATACCCGAAACCGGCTTTTTACCGGCAAAAATCAGGTTGGTTTTTACGGGGTTAATATAAAAAAGACCGGCACGCAAAAAACTAAATTAAATGAAGCCTGCTTGGTTAAAGATACGCCGTGGAAATCAGATATTTTAAAAAGGATGCAATTTGTTTATGCTAAAACAGCGTATTTTAAGGATTATTATCCAATAATAGAAGAATGGCTGCTGCAGGACTATAAATCTTTGGCAGGCTTAAACATCGGCTGTATAAAAATGATATGCGATATTTTAGAACTGAAAAAAGAATTTTTATATAGCTCTGATTTTACAAAAGAAACCGGTTCTTCGGCCAAACGGACGCAAAGAATTTGCGAGCTGCTGGAGTGGGCCGGCGCTTCAATGTATTTGTCCGCCCACGGGTCCTTTGAATATATGAAAGAAGACGGCTATGACTATAAAAAATATCCGGTAATCTTTCAAAACTATCAGCCCAAGCCCTATAAGCAAATTCACTCAGACAGTTTTGTTCCTTATTTGTCTGTGGTTGATGCTCTTTTTAACATAGGCGCTGAAAATACGCTTAATCTGATAGAAAACGGCACGGAAAAATGGCTGAGTTTTGAAGAAATGCTGAAGTTAAATTGTAATGAAGGGGACTGAAAATGAATAAAACTTACATTATCGCAGAAATGTCGGCAAATCATTGCGGTAAATTTGAATTGGCAAAAGAAATTATAAAAACCGCTAAAGAAATCGGCGCCGATGCCGTAAAGCTGCAGACTTATACTGCAGATACCATTACCATAGACTGCCGCAACAAGGAATTTTTAATAGAAGAAGAGGACAGCCTGTGGAAAGGCGAAAATCTTTACGGGCTGTATCAAAAAGCTTATACGCCGTGGGAATGGCAGGGCGAGCTGAAAAAATATGCCGATGAAATAGGCATAGACTTGTTTTCTACCCCGTTTGACTATACAGCTGTTGATTTTTTGGAAAGTCTAAACGTTCCGATGTATAAGATTGCCAGTTTTGAAGCTATTGATTATCCGTTGATAAAATATGCGGCAAAATTTCAGAAACCGATGATTATTTCGGTCGGAATTTCCAGTTTTGCCGAAATTCAAGAGGCAATCGCCGCCTGCAAGTCTGTCGGCAACAATGATATTACAATTTTAAAATGCACCTCGTCTTATCCGGCCAAGCTGGAGGATATGAACCTGCTGACCATTAAAGACCTGATAGAAAAATTTTCGCCGCAAGGTGTAAAAGTCGGATTATCCGACCATTCTATGAGCATTATTCCTCCGGTTACGGCGGTGGCTTTAGGCGCATCTGTCATTGAAAAGCATTTAACTTTAGACCGGGCATTGGGCGGCGAAGACAGTGGTTTTTCCTTAAATAAAGAGGAATTTGCCGCCATGGTGAAAGCGGTGAGAGAAACTGAAAAAGCTTTGGGAAAAGTTGACTATTCCGTCAATGCCGAAAACAGAATTTTTGCCCGCTCTTTATATGTGGTGAAAGATATCCGAAAAGGGGAAAAATTCACGGCTGAAAATGTACGTTCAATTCGTCCGTCAACCGGCTTGCATCCCAAATATTATGACGATGTTTTAGGTAAAACCGCAAAACAGGATTTAGCTTTCGGGCATCCGCTGAAAAAAGAAGATGTATTCTGAAAGACTAAAATATGAACCAAAACAACAGCTTGCGGAATACTCTCAGATATATAATTTATAACGGCGTGGCTGCAACCTCTATGTTTGCCATGGCCGGCAGCTCCGTTGTTATCGCTTATGCCATGCTGCTTGGCGCAAGCCCTGTATATATCGGGCTTATCGGCAATATGGAATATATCAGCTTTTTTTCGTATTTTATTGCATCATATCTGATAAATAAAGGAAATTCCGTTAAAAATATCTCGGTAAAATTTTCTTTAGTATCTCGTTTTTTCTATTTGATTATCGCAATGCTGGCTTTCTTTAAAGGAAGCTCATGGGCTGTTGTTTGCCTATTGTTCTGCCTTTTGATGAGCAATTTTGTCGGAAGCATAGCCGGAGGCGTTTTCTATCCGTGGATGAAATCTTTATTGCCGAAGAATATTTTAGCCTCTTTTTTTGCTGAAAGATTCCGCTGGACAATGATAACAAACATCGTTTTTTATCTGATAGTCGCCGGTTTTCTGTATATTTTTAACAACTATTTTTCGGAATACATGATTTATGCTTATTCTCTGATGTTTTTCTGCGCTTTTATTTTGGGATTATGCTGCGTGTATACGTTTACAAAGGTGCGCGATATTGAAATGGAGCGCTCGGATAACAATACTTTTGTTCAAAAAATCGGGAAAGCCGTCAAAAATAAATCGGTTATTTTTATGAGCAGCTTTTTGGGACTGATTAACTTTTCCGTATGCTTTATCAGTCCTTTTATAACTGTTTATATTTTATCTGTTTTACAATTCAGCATGCCGGTTGTTATTCTTTTGACCATATTGTCTAATGTTTCGTATGTTTTGCTGACTAAAGTCGTTGCTCATAAAATAAAGCAATTCGGCTGCCTGTCGGTAATTTTATCCGGCTTAGGCATATATATTTTATCGCTGCTCTGCTTTGCCGGATGTCTGTATTTCGGCAAAGCCGGTGCTATTATTCTGCTGTCGGCGGCGCATGTGCTTTGGGGAATGTCTAAGTTTACGGTAGAATTGGGGACAACCAATATTCAGCTGCTGTTTGTTCCGCAGAAAGACTCTTCAGTTTACATTGCGGTAATAAATTTTGTAAGAGCCTGTTTTGCTACAATATCCGGTGTTGTTTCCGGTTATATATTATCCAATTTAGAGCAGATAAGCAGCAGTCAGAGCATGGTGTGGCTGCTGTTTTGGCTGATCGGAATTGTTTGTTTTGCCGGCGTATTTTTGTATGCGGTGTCAGTAAGGAGAAGCCTGAAATGCTAAAGAAAATTTTATTATCGCTCTGCTGCGTGCAGGCAGCCTTTTTATATTTATGGGGCGATTTTTCGTTGGTTAAAGAATATTCTGAAAAGGCGGCTAAACGCTATATTTTCAAAGATAAAATATTGCCGGAATATCAAAAAGGCACAATTCACATATACATAGAAGAGGCAACTTTTCCCACAGAACTGCAGCTGATTGACATTGTGCAGCGGGCAAAAGATACGCCCAAAATCATCAGCTGGAACTGGGATCGTTTTCCCAGCCTGAAAGGTATAGAAAATTATAATGCAACCTTGCTGGATTTTTCGTTTCGTCCGAAGCTGAAAAATTATGATAAAAGCAAAATTAAAGCTTTAATAAAAGAACTTAAGAATTTGAAAGATAATGATTTTGTGATTCATGCAAATTTGCTGTGGGCGGAGTCAATCATCCCTTTGCTGCGGGAGCTGCCCCGCGAAAAAATCAAGCATATTTATCTGTATGAAGACGGCTTGGCCAACCTGCTGGCGCTGACCTCGGCGATTCCGGCCGTAAAAATGGAGAATCCGGCCGAAAAGATACAGCAGTTAATCAACAGCAAAGAAAAATTTTCAAATAAATACGCCTATCTTTTACATAAGCAGTATCCTGTGACTTACCGTATATCGTTTTGGAATGAATTTAAGCAAAAGAAACTCATCGGAAACTTTTCGGAAGTGATGAAAGACGCCGATGTTGAAAATGTGGATATTCAAAAAATAGCCGAAAAGCTGACGGCCGAGCAAAAACAAGAACTGTTTAAAATTTTTGATTTTGATGCTGATTTTTATAAAGAAATAATCAAAAACAAAAAAGTTCATTTTTTTGTAATAGCTCATTATCTTACATATGATGACAAAGATTTGCAGTCTTGGTTTAAGCAGCATAATAATCCGGACGACGTGCTGTTTATAAAGGGCAGCAGCGATATGCTTAATAACCGGCTGATTCCGGCGTATGTGTTTCCGAATCAGGTTCCTTTTGAAATGCTGGTTATCAGCGGCTTGACTCCGGACAGCGTTTCCGGCGTGGCTTCGTCACTGTTTTATGCTTTGCCGGCAAAAAATATAGGGTACATCATTTATGATGAAAAAGACCAAAATGCTGGAATTATAAAACAGCTGAAAAATCTGACGGATAAGCAGATAAAAATTTCGGATGTTAAATTTTTTCAGGATGAACAGCCGGCAAAATAAACAATATCTGTTATAAATTGCAGAAACAGCTTGTTTTTGGCGCGGGATTTTATATACTTAACAGCATGAAAAAGTTAGATAAAACAGAAATTGTGCGTCGTCTGCAAGATGACGCCGGACAAGAAGAGCTTTTGAAAGAAGCCGATGAGGTTCGCCGCAAATATGTTGGCGATGAAGTGCATCTGCGCGGGCTTATAGAGTTTTCAAACATCTGCCGCAATAATTGCATGTATTGCGGAATCCGCCGCGATAACAAATGCTTAAACCGCTACCGCATGAGCGAAGAAGAGCTGATAGAAACCGCCCGCCGCGGCGCGGAATTGGGCTTTAAGACCATTGTTATGCAGTCCGGCGAAGATATGTATTACAGCGCCGAGCGGATGTGCCGCATTGTGGAAGCCATCAAAAAGTTTGATGTGGCTGTTACTTTGAGCATGGGCGAGCGGACATACGAAGAATATAAAGCCTTTAAAGAAGCAGGCGCTGACCGCTATTTGATGCGCATAGAAACCACGGATAAGGATTTGTATCATAAGCTTGACCCGGAAATGAGCTGGCAGCACCGCTATGAATGCTTGCTTATGCTTAAAGAACTCGGCTATGAGCTGGGTTCGGGCAGCATGGTCGGGCTTCCGGGGCAAAGCGTGGAATCTATTGCCGACGACTTGCTGTTTATGAAGGAGCTGGAAGTGGATATGGCGGGCATCGGTCCGTTTATTCCGCATCAGCAGACACCGCTGAAAGACGCCGCCGGCGGCACGCTGGATTTGGCGCTGCGGACAATGGCTTTAATGAGGATTATGCTGCCGGATATCAATATTCCGGCGACTACAGCCATGGAGAGCCTGCACCCGCAGGGACGGATTAAGGCTTTGCGCGGCGGGGCGAATGTGGTTATGCCGAACATCACAGAGGGCGAATACCGCAAGCTTTATGAACTATATCCCGGAAAAATCTGCGTGGACGATACTCCGGCGCATTGCCGCAGCTGCATCGGGCTGAAAATTATGAGCATCGGGCGGACAATCGGGCAGGGGTATGGCAGCCATAAAAAAGTGTCTGAACAGAAAGGATGTTAAAAATGAAAAATTGGTGTTTTATTTTTGCTTTATTGTTTGCAGTTTCGGCGTCGGCACAGCCGCTTTTGATTGATGAAGAAGCCGCTCCTGCAGCTGAAGACGGCGGCAAACCGGCAATGCTTTCGGCTGAAAACGGCGAAAATGCTGAAAACGGCGCGGAGGCTGCTCCGGCAGAGGGCGAACCGGCAGCAGAAGAAAATACCGATGAAAACGCCAATCCGGAAGAGCCTGAGCCGAAGCCGGTGGAATATCTCCCGAATCCGAGTAATTTTTCGGCGGATTTTATGAGTTCGCTTTATCAATGCCAGCCGGCAAAAGAACAGCAGAATTTAGCCGGTTTTGAAGAAGTTTCGGTTATCGGCAGCGTCAGCGGGCGCTGTCAGCTGAAATATGACGATTTTATTTTGGCGATTCCGAGCGAGCTTTTGCCGAATATCCACAGCATGAGCGATATCCGGCAGCTGCTGCTGAACAATGATATTGCCCATTATCAGCCGCAATATGAATACGCAGGACTGCTGCAGGAGCTGAATATCTGCAGCAAAAGCAGCGGCGGACACAGCGCCTATCTGCACCGCCAATCCCGCAATGACGTGGCAATTACCAAAGGTCTGACTTCTAAGGTAGAAAACGGCGGCTGCACGATTCGTCTGCTGAATCAGCTGAATATGAACGACAGTTTCCGCGATTACAGCGTTATCTGCCGCATTCCGGCAAACGATATGCAGCTGATTTTGGGCGCTTATTCCGATTTGCTGACAAATCCGAACGCCTCCGATGAAGCCTATAAAAAAGCCGATGCCGAAATTATGTTCCGCCTGCAGCAGGTGGGCTATTGCCAAAAGCCGAAACTATAAAAACACAGTTTTTTTGTGTAAAATACTTGACATTTTGTCATAAATATGTCAAGCTATGAGTTATCAAAAAATTATGATGAATATTATTTAAGCTTATATGTAAATTAAGTTACTTTTATTGTTTAATCTTTAAAAATTTATTTAATATGTTGTATTTAAGCATTGCAGCAGTCGTTGTTATTTTAGCGATTGCTTATAAAAGTGAGTTAAAGTCTTTTTTCGGCGAGCTGAAGTTCCGAAAAAAAGAAGTTTCAACACCGCCGCTTAAAGAAGTTGTTCTGACTGTTACAGATACCGGAGAGGGCTATAACGGCAGCAAATATTTAAAATTATCTGATGGATATGCCTTTAGAGCGGATATTGGTACTGAAGATTACGTTAAATGGTTGTTTTTTAGAAAAGGCGACAAGGTGCGCAAATTGATTTATGCCGACAAAGATTCGGAGTATACACCTGTCTTTGATGACAACATCAATAAAGACGACACTAAAAAGTAACTAAGCAGGAAAAAGCTGTGTTGAAAAAAACACAGCTTTTTTTGTGTAAAATGCTTGACATTTTGTCATAAATATGTCAAGCTACGAGCTATCAAAAAATTATGATGAATATTATTTAGGCTTATATTGTAAATAAAGTTACTGATAAGCTGTTTTGAGTGTGAATTTTTATATGTCAAACTTAAATTTATAACATTATGGGTAAAAAAGTTGCGTGGCTGCTGGTTGCTTTAATAGTAATTATTGCAGCGGGTACAAATGTTGCTAAACATGCTTTTGTCAAGGTTGACCCTGGGCAGCGAGGTATTAAAAAGCAATGGGGACAAGTTGTGGATTCGTCCTATGTTCCAGGGCTTGTATGGTATATTCCATATACTCAGGACATGGGCAACGAGGTCATAACTATGGATATCAAGCCTCATCGCTATGAATATACCTTTAAGGTTCGTACCAAGGGGCTGCAGCAGATATCCTTAAAATGCGCCGTATTGTGCGAAATGAACGATGCAAGAGTTCATAAGCTGTACGACAAATATCAGGGATATGACGCCTACGAGCAAAAGGTTATTAAGGATATGGTTAACAGCACAATGCTGACCTTGTCTTCCTTAACCGATATTTGGTCCTTTGTGGGACGTGAAGAGTCTATGACGATGGACGCTGTAAAATACATTGTCAACGACCAGCTGATGGCTGATAATTTGGTAAAGGTCAAAACTTTCCGGCTTTTGAATTATCAGGCTTCTCCTGAATTTGAAAAGCTGGTAGAGCAAACCGCGCAGGCTCAGCAAGGTATCAAGCTTGAGGAGTATAAAACCAAAATGGCTCAGCAGGCTACCAAGCGCGTCAAGCAAGAAGCTATACAGGCTTATGAGCGTTTGGCTGCCGAGGCAAAAGCTAAAGGCTTGGAAGTGCAGATTGTGGCAGAAGCTCTTCAAGGCAATCCGTTTGTGGCGCAGTATGAAATGGCAAAAGCTTTGCAAAAGTGGAACGGAAATGTTTCATTGCCGCAGACTTTGACCATTATGAAAGGTGCTAACGACGGCAGCGGTTTTCCGGTCTTTCCTTTTATGAAAGTCGGCAAGTAATTTGTTTAACTCTTAAAACTGATTTAATATGTTTTATTTAAGCATTGCGGCAGTCGTGATTATTTTAGCGATTGCTTATAAAAGTGAGTTAACGTCTTTTTTCGGCAAGCTGAAGCCTAAGAAAAAAGAAGTTTCAACATTCCGCTCGGCGGTAAATGACAGCAAGCATAATGACAATAGGATATTGTGTTATTGTGTAACATGTATCATAAGTGGTTTTGTTATAGGAGTGGCGTTTGGGATTTTTGCTTTTAAACCTAAATCCAAACCTAATGATGTAAAAGCGCCGCTTCAAAAAGTTGTTTTGACTATCTCAGATGTAGGAGATGGCTATAACTGCAAATATGTAAAATTCTCTGATGGACATACCATAAAAGCGGATGTTGGTTCTAAAGATTACACTAAATGGGTGTTTTTTAAAAAAGGCGACAAGGTTCGCAAATTGATTTATGCTAACAAAGAGCCGGAGTATACGCCTGAATTTGATGACAACATCAACAAAGACAGCACTGCTAAGTAACTGAATAAAAAAACTGTGAAATCATGATGATTTCGCAGTTTTTTTGTATAAATATATTGACAAAATAGCTGGAGATTATTAAACTAACTGCATGATTTTATTTTTATGTTTAATTTTTAAAACTTTATATTTATGAAAATTTTGTATTATTTGAAACTGTTTATTTTGTCTTTAGCAAGCGGAATAGGCAAAGCTGATTTGGAACGTTTGTGTGCCGAATGTGAGAAAAAAAATAGTCGGTTCTTAAAATTCATACTTAAGAACCAATGGCGTTTTGCTCCTGTAGAACAAATTATAAATTCTTTGCGGTTATTCAGCGGATATGTTTATGGACTAAACAACGGGCAATACAGTTTTAATCCTTTATGGGGTGTGTATTTTGATTTAAAGAAAAACAAACCTTATGATTTTGAGGTTGAAAAGCTTTTAATTAAATACTATGACCGAGGGGCTTATCAGAATCTTCCTCATTCGTTGTCCGAAGCCGGAGAACTGTTTTTAGTTGACGCAAGTTTTAACTCTAAGTTTTATGGTGTTAAAGTGGCCAACATGGTATTTGATGATTACATATATCGTTTTGCTTTGTCGCAAAAAACTTTGCAAAAACTGGTAGATACTAGCATTAAATTAAAAAATTGGTCCAATTTATCAACGGTATTGGAATATCATAACTGTTTGCTTACAGATGACATGCGTATTAAGATTTTGCTGGCAGAAGGACTTGGTTACGAGGTATATTCAGGGTGTTTTACTCAGTATAATATGCTAAATGCTCCGTCTATAGAGGTAATAAATGCTCTTTTGCAGATTACTTTTCTTCCAGATAACATACCGTTATATTTAGCAGAATTGTTGTCTCACAGTTGGCTGGAAAACGGCAAAGACGAGGTCTTGCAGCGATATCCGAAGCTTAAAGCGGCGATTTTGATATCTGAAATTTGCCACGAAGCCTGTATAGTTAACGAGCGAGAACGTAAGCGTATGTTTTCGGCAGATTATAAAAAATTGCTGAAAGTAAGCAATAAAGGTTCTTATAACTATTACAAGCATCCTTGGATAGCGAAAAACACACTTCCTGACGGCTCATATTCTATGTTGGCTTTGTGTTACAGATTCTATTTGAGTAGTAAATCTGAGGCTTATTATACTGGAGACATTTTGCAGAACGTTTTAAACTATTGCATATTTTACGGCGGACGTCTTAAAGAGTATGTTCCGCAGCTGCAGGAATTTTTGCAAGAAAATCAGAATAAGCAGTAATAATAAAAAAGGTTGTGTTATGCAAAAACACAGCCTTTTTTGTTTGACAATAAGAAAAAATTTGTCTATATTAAAAGCGAATTTTAATTATTAAAACTTTATATTTATGGGATTTTTTATTTTTGTTTTTGTTGCTCTGATTTTAGTGGGGCTGGTTATGCTGGCTAGAGAGTGGTTTATTTCTAAGCGTGAAAAGCAGCCTAAACCGGCGGAAGAGCATGAAGCTGCGCAGCCTGAAACACAGGAATATATTGAAAAATGCTGTGAAAGAGGACGCAAAGATTCATTTATACTGAAGTATTGTTCGCCTAAAAAGCTTATAATAGTTTTAGGCGTAGGTATTGTTGCTTGTATTGCGATGTATTTCATTTATCCAAATTTGGGTAACGGAGTTGATGTTCCGCGCGATGAATCCACTCAGATTATAGAAATACAAAATGAAGAGCATTATGTGTATTTCAAATTGGCTAACGGTCATGTTTTGACACTTCCCTTGTCTAAAACCTCAGATGCCATTAACGGCGAAGACGGCAAGAGCGTAACCATTAAAATAGGCGATAAGCTTATTGAGCATGATTCTGAGAGCTTTATAAATGAAGCGGATTATGACGGCGGTTTATCTGATTAAGTTTATCAGCTTAAAAAAAGACTGTGTTTTTTTATAAACACGGTCTTTTTTGTTTGACAAACTGATGAGATTTGTCTATACTTGCGGCGAATTTTAATTATTAACATCTTAATTTTATTTTTATGGCAAAGTTAAATTATTTTGAGTTGATGACTGAGGTAAACAACATGAGCTTGTCTGAGGAAAATTTCGCGCTGCTATGCGAGGATTATTGCTCAGAAAAGACCATTTCCGCAGCCCAAATTATCCAAAAGAAATGGAAGCAGTCTACAGCAGAGCAAATTGCCGAGTCGCTTGATAATTACGGCGGCGAGGTCTATGGCAGCAATCTGTGGGCTTTGTACTTTGAGGTAAAAGGAGACCGAAACTATCACAAAGAAATTGAAGATATGCTTTTGGAGCGTGCTTGCCGCGAGCAGCATGTTTTTGAAAAGCTTCCTCATTCTTTGAGCAGCGACAGCGAGATAAAGCTTGTCAGCATGCGCACCGGCGATGTTGTTCCGGATTTGGATTGGGCTGTAGCCGCCACATCGTACGCGATTTTTTCGGATACTCCGAATGTGGGGTCAGGGAAGCTGAAAAATAATAAAGAAGATGAGCTGATTGCAATTCATCGTTTCCAGCTGGATGCGCTGTTCAGCAATCTTAAGTCTTATTTATCTAAGTTTCCGCTTTCTAAGCCGGCCTTGCTGCTGCTGATTGACATTGCGCAAAACGGGCAGCGTACACAGGCTCCGCATTTCAGCTATGATTATCTGAGCTTGGCGGTCAAAACCCTTGCCTTGTATGATGATTATGATGCGCTGGATAATGAGGGCATACAGCAGAGGCTGCTGAACATTACGGTTTGGAATGCTGCGGAGCGCTGTGTGGATTATCTGTTCAAGCGTCCGGTGCTGAGCCGATATAACATGTCGCAGGCACCGTCCGAAGCTATGGTAAAAGAGCTGCTGAGCCGCGCCGATGTGGATTTTATCCGCGAAGTACTGTCGCATAGCTGGCTGGCTAACGGACGGGAGGCTGTTCTGCAGCAGCATCCGGAACTCAGCGCCGAGGTTTTGCTTTCGGACTTGGCTCATGAGGCTTGCCTTTCCAATCCGGCCGAAAAAAGATATTCCGTATCTGCGGAGTATTGGAACTTGGTGCTGAGCCAGCGTGAGAGCAGCCGCCGCGAATTGCGTCCGAACATTCCGCAGGATGAGCTGTCGGTTTTGAATTTGTGCCTGCGTCTGTACAACACATATTCAGGCTGTCACTTTGACTCGGAAAACCGCAGTCAGATTATGAACGAAGCAATTCATTATTGCGAAGTTTTCGGAGGCAGGGTGCTTAAGTCCTGTATTCCGCAGTTGCAAGAAGCGGCTGAAGAAGAAAAACACCGCATTTATTGCTTGTAAAATGTAAATCAAAAAAGACTCTGTATGCAAATACAGAGCCTTTTTTTGTGCGGAGCTAGTTTTTGAAATCTGCTTCAAAATCTTCCATTTCCTGCTCATGCTCCAGTTCTTCTTTGAGAATTTTGCGGGAAATGCGGAAAGTTTCAAAATCCTTGCCGTCGGTCATTTCGCACAGGCGCTGGTAACGCTCAACTGCGCAGCGCTCAGAGGCCAGATTTTCTTTAACCAGCGTCTGCACGTCCGTAACTTTCGGCGGCATATAGCGGCAGCGCGCCAAGCGTCCCCAGTCTTCCGGACTGAGCGCCGGAGTGCCGCCAAGCTGTAAAATACGGTTAGCCAGCCAGTCGGCGTGTTTCAGCTCTTCTCCGGCATGCTCCTCAAATTCTTTTACCACGCTCGGACGCTCCGGACCATACGCCAGCTTGGCGCCGAGCCAATATTGATAGTAAGCCAGCCACTCTTCGGCATATGCCTCGTTCAGAACTTTCAGCAGCTCGTCCAAGTCCAGTTTAATAATTTTTTTAGCCATTTCACCCATTTTATATCTCCTAAAATATTGCATCAGCACATACATAATCACTAAGCAAACGGAATCAACGTTTACGACTATTTAATATTTAGAGGTTAGACTTAAAGCTATGTAAAAGGAGAAATATTATGGTTTTGGCGGCTCCCAGCCTGTTGGCGGCAAATTTCAGATGTTTGGCAGACGAGGTGCAAAAGGTTGAACAAGCCGGCGCGGATTGGCTGCATTTAGATATTATGGACGGGCATTTTGTGCCTAATTTAAGCTTTGGCGCCGATGTCGTCAAACAGCTGCGTCCGCTTAGCAAGCTGTTTTTTGACGTGCATTTAATGGTGCAGGAGCCAAGCAATTTTCTGCCGCAGTTTTTGCCCAGCGGCGCCGATTTAATTACCGTGCATTATGAGGCGTGTTCCGATTTGCATGCGGTGCTGGCACAAATCAAAGCCGCGGGCTTAAAAGCCGGAGTGTCGCTCAAGCCAAAGACGCCGGCTGGTGTTTTGCAGCCCTATCTGGCGGAAATTGACAATATTTTGATTATGACGGTGGAGCCGGGGTTCGGCGGGCAGAAATTTATGGCGGATATGCTGCCGAAAATCGCCGAGGTGTCTAAAATGGCGGCGGCGCGCGGCATAACCGTTGAAGTTGACGGCGGCATAAATCCGGAAACCGCCAAGCTTTGTGTAGAGCAGGGTGCGGAAGTTCTGGTTGCCGGCAGCGCTGTGTTTAAGAGCGATAATCCGGCGGAAGTCATCAGACAGCTGCATAGTTTGGGAGAAAAATAATGGCTACGATTATGATTGTGGAAGACGAGCAGGCAATAGCGCTGCTGCTGAAATATAACTTAGAAAAAAACGGCTATGAAACAATTACCGTATCGCATGGCAATCGGGTGGTTGCCGCGGTTGAAAAATATCTGCCGTCGCTGATTCTACTGGACTGGATGCTGCCGGAAATGTCGGGGCTGGAGCTGTGCAAAATCATCCGCAATAATCCGGAGCTGAAAAATATTCCGATTATTATGCTGACCGCCAAAAGTCAGGAAGAAGACAAGGTTATCGGGCTTTCGGCCGGCGCGGACGACTATGTGACTAAGCCGTTTTCGGTGCCGGAACTGCTGGCACGCATAAAGACCAATCTGCGCCGCGTCAGCACCACCAGCCAGCCGGTAAAGAAAGAATACGTTTTTCAGGATATCCGTTTAGATGCGGTAGAAAAAAAGGTTTTCCGCGGCGAAAACTATGTGCGTCTGGGACCGACCGAATTCCGCATTTTGAAGCTGCTGATAGCCAATCCGCGTCAGGTTTTTTCGCGTGAAGATTTGCTGAAAGAGGTTTGGGGCAACAGCGTATATGTGGAAATGCGCACGGTAGATGTGCATATACGCCGCCTACGCAAAGCCTTAAACGAGTTCGGTGCCGACTACATCCGCACCATCCGCGCCACCGGCTATTCTATTGACGACCACGAGGTAGAAGCGGAATAATAAAAACGGGCAGAGAATTTCTGCCCTGTATTTTATCTTGAGAACAAATTCGTAAGCTTATTCCATACGCCTTTTTCAATCGGCTTTTGCTGTTTTTTCTCGGAAGACGGTTTCTGTTGGCTTGGGGCTGGTTTAATGCCGCGCAGTTCCGCCACGCGCTGAGCTGTAACCGGTTTTTGCTGCGGTTTCGGAGCTTGCGCCTTTTTAGCTTGTTCTGCTGCTTGCTGCTTTTTTGTCTCATTTATGGCTTGTTTGGTGTCGGCCACCGCCAGACCGCAGTCAATGCCGGTGCTTATGGCAGTGCCGACGCCCGGAACACAGCCGGCCGCTCCGGAACATACTTCGCCGACGGCTTTGCCCCATTCGCCTTTTTTAGCGCGTTCATAGGCAAAGTACAAACCGGCGCCCAAACTAACCAGCGGAATTTTTTTCAAAACAGCCTTGCCGGCCGCTTTGCCAGCTGCTTTGGCGCCGGCTTTTACTGCAGCCTTAGTCGCGGCTTTTTCCGCAGCTTTAACTGTAGCTTTTTGAGCGGCTTTTTTAGCCAAATTATGTTCAGCAACTTTGGTTACGACTTTTTCCGTGCCTTTGGACAAGCCTTTTGCCGCCAGATTCATTCCGCCGGCAGTTGCCGCTCCCTGAATTGTCGCATGTACGGTGCCTTTAGCCATGGTGGCGGCCGCGCCTTTTTTATCGCCGCTCTTGTATTGCTCGTAGGCAGTTACGCCGGTAGCGGCAATAGCGGCAGTCGGTACCGCTCCGGCCGCGCCGACAATTTTTGCGCCGACTTTGTTTTTAGGACGCCAGCTGTCGGCCTTGTTTATCATGCGTCCGGCAGCGTTATCGTTTAGAACTTTTCCGGCTTTCTCAAAAGTATTGTCAATAGCATTGCTGACGGCAGAAACTTTGCTGCCTAAGCCGCTGTTTTCTTTTTGAGCTTTCAGAGTATTGTGCAAATCGCCGTTGACCGCCGGAGTTTTTGCCGGAGCATTCTTGGCTTGATGCGCAGTTTCCGTCTGCTCTTTCAGCGTTTCTTTCAGCTCCGGCGCATTTTCATTCGCCGCCGTTTTTACCGCAGGTTCAGGCTGCTCTGTAACTTTTTTATCTATATTTAGCCATTTATCATTTCTGGCTTTATCTAAATTTCTATATTGGTCACATAATTGCTCTCCGTTGGATAACATTACGCCAAGCCCTACATCATTGCCTTTATAATATAATTTATCGGCAAGCTTTTCATCTTTAGAAATAATATAGACGTCATTGTCAAAATAAGCAGCTACAACACCATTATTTCTGCCATATACAACTTTGCTTTGCGTGTTTGTTATTTCTTTTGCTCCATCTTCAAAGTAAGATTTAATACTTCGGGAACCATCATTGTATGTGGTATGTAAATTGTCATCTTTTGTAAACATCATATAGGAATCTTTATCAATTCCCCACGAAGTTAGCAGTTTTTCAGTTTCTTTGCATTTTTTGTAGGACTCAACAGAGTTAAATCTTGCAAGTTCTTTATTTTTCTCAGCTAACATTCTATGCAAAGTATTATTTTCATTATATAGAATAGCTTTGGGTTTGTTATTATTATCTGTTATAATGGTAAAATAACTGTCAGGAATTGTTGTTTTAGCTAGTGCTTCTTCAGATATGGTTATACTTTTTAGGTTTGGATAATAAGGGAGTTTTTCCGGAAGTTTGACATCTTTATCAAAAGTTACATCTCCCTTTAAAATCATATCAACATTTTCTAAATTTATATTACCTTTTATATTTGCATTATCAAAAGTGACGTTATCAGGTAATTTACAACCTTCTGAAAAGTGTGTTTCTCCGGATATTGTCAGATTTTTTACGTTTTCCAAGTTTACGTTTTTAGGCAAGTATGAATCTGAAATTTCACAATAGTTTCCTATTACATCAACATTGTTTGTAAATTCCATATTGTCTAAAGATATTTTACCTGAAGCATAAATATCTTTTACATCTAAAGGCTTATCAGACTTTAAATGTGCGTTTTTTAACTTTAAAGTTTCTAAAGAAACATGGTCTTTTAGATGTATATCTCCGGATAATGTGCCGTCATAGCTATTTACATTTTCTAATGCAGCATTTCTTAAAATCACATTATCTGAAAATTTATCTAAAATATCTTGGTTTACAGTACCTGTAAGCAGTACAGAGGGGAGATAGTCATGTTTTTTTGAAATATATTTATCATTATAATCTTCCGGAGAGATTTGCTGAATATTATAATTTCTTTTTGTATAGGAGTTTGCTGTTTCATTTTTTTCAGCAAGTTCTAAAAGAGCGTTTTCCCTATCTCTTTCAACAGGATTTCTAACAGTAAACTCTAAAGTATGTAATTTAGCAAAATTTTCCCAATCTTTAGACAAGTAACCGTTTTCATTTGCAATTTTGCAAATTTTACCGTCCACATTAAGATAGATTCCCTTTAATTTATTTCTGTGTTCATAAATAGGTGTTTCACACCCAATAGAAGCTCCGCTTATATCAAATCCTTTTATACCGTTTTCAATTTGATAGTCGTTATAATATTTTTGATTGGGAGCTGCTTCATATTCATAAAGAAAACCATATTGTTTACCGTCAACAGGTTTATAGCTTCTTAGTTCACCGGAATAACGTTTTGCAGTAGCAAAATCGGATGAACCATAAAGAAAATCTTTTGTACATGCTCTGGATAAAACAGCATATGGGTTATTTCCTGTTGTACCGCCTCTGTAGATTGATTTTCCATAATTTTCTTTCGTATATTTATTTATGTCATCTTCTGAAATCACATTATTTTCAGCATTTTTCAATTGCTTGCTTACAACATCTTCAAAAGATTGATTACCTAAAATACTTTTGTCAGCATGCGAGGCTGAGTCTACATTGTCTCTATAATATCCGGTGTCTTCAACACATTTTACAAAACTGCTTTTTACCTTAGGATGAGCGTATCCATAAATATTTATATCATTAGCTTTTAATTCGTCAACAACATCAGACAGCATGGCTAAAGCTTCATCAGATTTTAAATATGGGAGTTTTAATCCAGTATCAGATATATATATTTTAGATGGGGCAGCTTCTGATAAAGTGACATCAAAATTGTGTGAAGATAAAATGTTAAATATTTTTTGCTTTTCTTTAGGGGATAATTGTAAACTTTCAGCATCCATATTCGGAGCCGGTCTTTCATCTGGATTTATTATTTCTAAAGAAATAGAACAAGGCTCGGACAAGCCTAAAAAAGTTCCATAATCTTTAACAGCGCTGCCATCTTTTTCAATATTCAATACATGCTCAAGTTCATCCTGATACAAAGAATTTGAAAGAATGTTGTCTAAATAATCTTGTGTTATAGCCATGTTATTCTCCAATTTCTCTCATTTTACCAGACCGGCGGGATGTTTGCAAGCGTTTTCGGAAAAATAGACAGGATTTGTCATATTTTTGCAACAAATCTGCAGCGGCGGGTTAAAATGCTTGACAAGCGGCTATTTAAATTATATGTAGCCTTAAAATGTTTTGTAATCCTCATCGGAGGGCAAAAGCCGGATAAGGTGACTGGGTAAAACCAATTATTATGCCGGCCTTTTTTGTGTTTAAATTTTAACTTATGGTGATTTTATGAACTTTGGAACAGAAAAAATTTCAACGTTATTTCAAAAAATTTTTATTCCGACTTTGCTGGGGATGATTAGCCTGTGCGCCATTACCGCTGTGGACGGCATGTTCGTGGGACACAGCGTGGGCAGCGACGGCATTGCCGCTATCAACATCACGGCGCCGCTGTTTATGATTTTTACCGGCATCGGGCTGATGTCAGGCATCGGCAGCTCGGTCATCGCTTCTTTGGCGCTGGCCCGCGGCAAAATAAAATCAGCCCGCCTCAATGTAACTCAGTCGCTGCTGTTTGTTTCAATCTTTGCTTTAATTTTATCGGTCTTAATGTTTGTTTTTGCAGATGAAACTTCTTATATGCTTGGCGCGTCAGACTATTTGCTGCCCTATGTTAAAACTTATCTTTTGTGGATTTTGCCGTCTTTTCTTTTTTTGATGTGGTCATCGCTGGGGCTGTTTATTATCCGCTTAGACGGCGCGCCGAAACTTGCTATGTGGTTTACGGTTATAGATTCTGCTGCCAACACTTTTTTAGACTGGCTGTTCATGTTTCCATTCGGCTGGGGGCTGATGGGCGCGGCGCTTGCCTCTACGATTGCCACAATCATCGGCGGAGTTTTGACTCTGGGCTATTTGCTGTATAAAGCCAAAACTCTGCGCCTGTACCCGATTAAGCTGGGACTGCGCGGATTTCCGCTGTTTTTCAGAGGAATCGCCAACCAATGCCGTATCGGTTCTTCGGCCATGCTTGGCGAGGCTACAATGGCGGTTTTGATGTTTGTCGGCAATCATATTTTTATGCAATATCTGGGCGACAACGGAGTAGGGGCGTTCGGCGTCTGCTGCTACTATACGCCGTTTGTGTTTATGGTGGGCAACGCTATTGCGCAGTCTGCGCAGCCGATTATCAGCTATAACTTCGGCTTGGGCAGTTTTGAGCGCGTGAAAGAGTCCGTTAAAATCGCTTTAAGCACGGCGCTGGGGTTCGGCATTGCCACAACCTTTATTTTCAGCGTGTTTCCGCAAGCTATGGTCGGATTGTTCCTTAAAGACGGCAATCCGGCGGCTGAATTGGCAATTTCCGGCTTTCCGTATTTTGCGGCGGGGTTCACGTTTTTTATTCTGAACTTGACTTCTATCGGCTATTTCCAAAGCTTGGAGCGCATTAAGCCGGCGACGTTTTTTGCTTTGCTGCGCGGCTGCGTGTTTTTGGTTCCGGCGTTTATCTTTTTGCCTAAAGTTTTGGGCGTTCACGGAATCTGGCTGGCGATGCCGCTTTCCGAAAGCTTGACTTTTGCCATGATTGTACTGTATTATCTAAAGCAGCATTATCTGCAAAAAACGGAGAAAAAATGAGGGTTTTGCTTTCTATAAAACCGGAATATGCCGAAAAGATTTTCAGCGGCGAAAAACGCTATGAGTTCCGCAAGCAGGCTTTTGCCAAACCGGTTGAAACGGTTGTTTTATATGCCACACAGCCGCTCGGAAAAATTGTCGGCGAGTTCCGGCTGAAAGCCGTACACAGCGGCTCTCCGGATGAAATCTGGCGGCTGACGGAGCAGTTTTCGGGCATCAGCCATGATTTTTATGCCGCTTATTACAAAAACCGCGGCAAGGCGTATGCTTTGGAAATTGCCGCGCCAAAACGCTATAAACAGCCGATTGAGCCAACAGAATTTATGGCTGATTTTTCTGCCCCGCAGTCATTCCGCTATATTCCTTAAAATGGCTGTTGACGGCAGGCGCAAAATTTTGTAGCATTGCCAAAAAACGGAAGATTTATCATGGAAAAAATGCCGCATTTACATCAACACGAACATGAAGAGCATCTGCACGATGCGCCGGATGAAAAAGCTTTTGCCCGCACCGCAGAGACTTTTCAGCTGATTTCGGACGCGACAAGGCTGAAAATTTTGTGGCTGCTCTGTCATAATGAAATTTGCGTGAATAATATCGCGGTGTCGGTCAATATGAGTTCTCCGGCGGTTTCGCATCATTTGCGGCTGCTGAAACAATCCGGACTTATTGAAAGCCGCCGCGAGGGCAAAGAAATGTATTATAAATTGGCCGAAACCGCTGAGGCGGCGCTGCTGCATCGGGCTTTGGATGATATTTTAGATATTAAATGCCCGCTCTGAAACGCAAAAAAGACTCCGGCTTTAGGCTAAAGGCGGAGTCTTTTAGATTATCCTAAAAAGGAATTAGTATTCATAGCGTACTTCCCAGCGGAAAGGCGACGGCTCTTTCGGCTGAAAATAATAGCCCAAAATCTGATGGTCTTCGGCTAAAATACGCCAAGCACCAGGGACAGACGAAACAATTTCCAGCACCGGAACCTTGTTTATAGACCAAACCGACTTGTTGCTGTATTTGCCGTTGAAGGTCATGGAATAGTTACTGTGGCTGACACGCTGTCCTTTTACGCATTTCAAAGGAATAACTTTGTTTTCCTTTAACTCATTAAGTTCAAATTTCTGTGCCATAATTATATGATTTAAATAAAACAAAATAATTGAAAATGTAATGACGGTATAGCGCGGTAAAACTGAAAAGTAAAGAACTTTCAGTGAGTTTTTTCGGCATTTTTCTCTGCGCCGCGATGTACAAGGTTTTGGGTAGTGTCTTTAGTTTTTTCCCAAGCTTCAGATGACATTTCTTTGCTTTTATCCCAGATTTCTTCGGATTTCTCAGAAATTTTATGGGCAGCTTTCTGCGAGTTTTCTTTTGTCTTGTCCCAAAGCTCTTCCGACTTTTCGGCTATATTGTCTTTTGCGGCGTGCAGAGTTTCTTTGGCTTTGTTTAAATTGTGCTGAGTTTTGTGCAGCATTTTAATATCTCCTTGCTGATGATTTTGGGTTGCTTTGTTAATGGCTTCGGTTGTTTTTTGGGCTTGCAAAAGCGATTGCTCGGCGGTCGGAACTGGGGAGCTTTCCTGCAAATTCAGGCTTCGCCCCGTGTAACAGACCAAACCGGCCAAAATGGCAACCGTAAGCGCCTTATAAAAATTACGCATAATCTATTCTCCTTTTATTGTTCGGAAAAACATATAGATATGATTAAAAGTCTTTTTTATCTGACAAATAGACTAGGTTCAGTCGGTTACAAATCTAAAAGCATCCCGTCTTTAGAAGCTTTTGGGGTTTATTTACTAAAACCTGTGCAAAAGTTGCGGCGAGGGTGTACTTTTGTTTACTTTTTGTTAAGATATGCTTGTTTTAAAGTATTTTTAAAAAGGACTAAATATGAAAAAAATATTCCTTGCTGCTGCATTAGCTTTATCTTTAGCGGCATGCAGCACTCAAAAATTTGAATTAGACACAGCAGCGCATACTTCTATTCCAACATACGAAGGCACAAGTCATTTTGTATTTTGGGGTATAGGACAGGAAAAAGATTTGTACCCGACTGAAGTTTGCGGAACGAGAGGTATTTCTTCAGTAGAAACACATGATTCATTTTTGAATGGATTATTTAGCGTTATAACTTGGGGTATTTATTCACCAAGAGATTACGCTATTTATTGCAAAAATTAGTTTTAATATTTAAAGGAGCGTAACATGAAAAATTTTTTAGGCACAATGGCAGTTTTATCTGTCGTATGTTTGGCCGGCACCGCTCATGCTGTAGACAGCACCGGCGGCTGCGGTTTGGGTTCTATGGCTTGGCGCGGTCAAAGCGGTGTAATTCCTCAGTCTTTGGCTATGACCACCAACTCTTGGTTTTCTAACACCATCGGCGTGACAATGGGAACTTCCGGCTGCGACCCTAACGGACGCGTAACCGGCGGTACAGGCCGTATGACTTTGGCCTTTTTGCAGGATAATATGGAGCAGTTTGCTATGGACGCAGCGGCAGGACGCGGCGAAACCATTGAAACTTTGGCCGGTATCTTGGATGTAGACAGCGAAACTTTGGGCAAAGAAGTTCAGCAGAAATTCGCTTATATTTTCCCTAACGACAATGTAGAAGCTGCTGACGTGGCTTTGAAAGTTATGGAAATCGCCAAGGCTTAAATGCTGAAATAAGGGAGAGCCGCTCGGTTGCCGAAAATGATTTTTTTAGGTAAGGAGCGGCTTTTTTATTTGTGTATGCGAAATGTTCTGATTTTTTTGAGTGCTTTATTGTGGTGCGGCGCGGCTATGGCGGCGGAAAATCCGGCGTATGACACGGCGTGGCTGAAGTTGCTGCATTATCATAAAACATTTAGCAGCTACCAAGGTTTGGTGGAAAATCAGGAGTTTTATATCAGTCCGGACGGGCGCGGCAATCCGCAGGCAGAGTTGGCGGCGGAAATAAAGGCTTTTGCTGAGGGCAGGGAAAAATGCCGCTTTCCGGCACGGTTTAACTATCTGAAACAGCTGGGAAAAGTGCATGGCGATTTAGAAGGCTGCAAGGAGTATCAGCAATTTATGCACGATGTGCGGCCGAACGGTATCACGATTTTGTTTACAAACGCGTATATGAGCAACCCGGCTTCGCTGTTCGGGCATACGCTGGTGCGTATTGACACGGCGCGCAAAGGTACGCAGATGCTGGCGCACGGTTCAAATTTCGGGGCGGATTCCGGAACGGAACACGGCGTGATGTTTGCTCTTAAGGGCTTGTTCGGCGGATATCTCGGAGTATACAGCGTAAGTCCGTATTGGGAAATCATAAACACCTATAATAATATAGAAAATAGAGATATTTGGGAATATAATCTTAATTTAACAGATGAAGAAAAACAAAAGTTTGCAGATCATCTTTACGAAATGCGGCAAGCCAAAATCCGCTACTATTTTTTGAGTAAAAACTGCTCATATCTGATTTTGGAATTGCTGGAGGCGGTGCGTCCGAGTTTGGAATTGACTAAACAATATCCGGCGTGGGTAATTCCGTTGGATACGCTTAAAACTATCAATAATGAGCCGAATTTGGTTAAGTCGCAAAACTACCGTCCGGCGCGCTATACGCAGATTCAAAACCTGTTAAAGGCGATGAATGACAAGCAGTATCAGGCGTTTTTGCGCGGCATAAAAGAATATGATTTTTCGGCGGAAAATTTAAGCAATGAAGAAAAATCAGAGGTTTATGAGGCGGTTTATCAGTATTTTCAATATGAATACACCGCCGGAAATATGCCGCTGCAAGAATACCGTAAAGCCAGTTTCGGCGTACTGCGCAAACGCAGCGCTCTGCCGATTGGCGAAAAAGTTCAGCCGGTTGGAGAAAATCCGGCCTTGTCGCACGATTCTATGCAGATATCGTTCAGCGGCGGGGAAGAACGTCATAAAAGCTTTGAAGAAGTGGAAATCCGTCCGGCGTATACGGCTTTAACCGACAGCAGTTTCGGGCTGGTTAAAGGAGCGGAAATCAGCGTGATGTCCAGCAAATGGCGCTATTATAACCAATCGCATAAGGCGGTTTGGCAGAATTTTGCGCCGATAAAAATTAAATCCTTAGTGCCGGCGGGCAGGGTGTTTGACCCGATTTCCTATGCTGTCGGTGCGGAAATTAAACGCGGCTATAATCCGCAGAATTATGATGAAGGCTATGTCGGCTATGGTTACGGCGGAGTTGGCAAAACCATTGCTTTGCCGGCAGATATATGGCTTTATGGTCTGCTGAAAGTTAACGGCGCGTACGGCGGTTTTATTCCGCACAACAGCTGGGGCGGGTTGGCTCCTGAAATCGGCGTTTTAAAAGATTTCGGCGCTGTGCGGCTGCATTTTAATGCTGAAAAAACTTGGGCAACCCGCAAATTTGGCGACAGGCTGATTTATAAAGCCGCCGCTTCGTTTGGGGTTACTGATAATTTGTCGCTGGAAATCGGCTATGAGGGCAGCCATAACATCGGCCGCAACAGCGAAAGCTGGCAGCTCTGGCTGCGAAAAAGCTTCTAAAAATTCTTGACAAAAATTGCAAAATAAATTACACACTTAGCTAGTGTTAATTATAATTTTAATTTTGTTTAATTTTTAATTTTTTTTATTATGGCAGAACTTTTTAATTTTGTTACAAGTCATCCTTGGGGTGCTTTCTTGGGCGGTGCGATTTGCGTAATAGGCATAATTGGTCTATTGGCAGCAGTTCTTAATCAGCGTATTGAGGCACAGCGTAAGCAACAAGAAGCCGAGCGTCTTGAGGCTGAGCGTAAGAAGCAAGAGGCGGAACGTCTTGAAGCCGAGCGCAAGAAACAGGAGGCAGAACGTCTTGAAGCTGAGCGCAAGAAACAAGAGGCAGAACGTCTTGAAGCCGAGCGCAAAAAGCAAGAGGCAGAGCGTCTTGAGGCAGAACGCCAGAAGCAAGAGGCGGAACGTCTTGAGACTGAGCGCAAGAAGCAAGAGGCAGAACGTCTTGAGGCAGAACGTAAGAAGCAGGAAGCAGAGCGTCTTGAAGCCGAACGCAAAAAGCAGGAGGCAGAACGTCTTGAAGCAGAGCGTAAAAAGCAAGAGGCGGAACGTCTTGAAGCCGAGCGCAAAAAGCAAGAGGCTGAACGTCTTGAGGCTGAGCGCAAACAGCAGGAAGCGGAACGTCTTGAGGCTGAGCGCAAACAGCAAGAGGCTGAACGTATTGAGGCGGCTCGTAAGCGACTAGCGGCTGAAGAACAAAAGCCCAAAACCGAGCCGATATCTCAAGAAGTTAAGAAATCTTGTGAGGACTATTGGAAGTTTGCTTTGTCAGAATACCGCAAGTTTAAAACGCATAAAGGGGATAATGCTTCAGACATAGCTGCCCGCAAAGAGATTGCTATGAACATCCTTAAACTGACAAACGGCGAGTTTACTAAAACAGAGCTGTATGAGCATTTTAAGCAGATGTATCGTACTTATGTCCATCCTTTGCAGAAAGAAAACGGAAAGCTTTCTTCTTTTGAACAGAAAGAAAGAGATGAGGTACTGAGAACAGCCTATGAAGAGTTGTTTTTCACACAATTTGTAGATAAATTTTAAAGTATCTTAAGTATTAAAAAAAACTGCGAAAGTATCAAAGCTTCTGCAGTTTTTTTGTGTAAAATGATTGACAAAAACTACAAAATAGGATAAATAAAAGGTATAAATTTATTTTTATGTATAACTAAAATTATTAGCTTATGGAATCTGTTATAATTATCGCCGCATTTTTATTAATCTTGTCTGTTTTAGGTATAGCTGGAATTTCTATGGGCTATATTGACAAACAAGACGGCAAGTAAACAATAAAATGCGCGGAGGAGATAAATTTTTATAATTAAGTTTAATTTAAAACATTTAGTTATGGTTATAGCAAATTTTGTTATTGAAGTTTTTGAAGTTGCGCTTTTGGCGGCAGTTGTGGTTTGTTTATGGAAAATTAAGCAGAAACTATGAAAAAACTTGGCTGGATTTGCGGCTTTATGGCTGTTGTTATGCTGGTGATGATAATTTGCTTTTCATATCTTGAGGCTATGGAAACGCAAGCGTATCCGCCGGCAATTATGTTTGTGTTTTATATGTCTTTATTTGCATTTGTTTTTATCGGTAATTCAAAAAATGCAAAATGAGTAAGGAAAAAACTGCGGGAGCACCAAAGCTTCTGCAGTTTTTTTGTGTAAAGTAATTGACAAAAACTGTAAAATCAATTATACATTTAGCTAGTGTTAATTATAATTTTGTTTAATTTTTAATTTTTTTATTATGATAGGACTTTTTAATTTTGTTATCGCTAATTCGGTGTGGATTTTCTTAGTCGGTGCAGTTTGTGTGATACTCGTAATTTATTTATTGGTAACATTTTTGGATCAGCACATTGAAACAGAACGCCGGAAGAAAGTGGATGAACTCTTTAAGCCGGAACGTCTTGAAGCCGAGCGCAAAAAGCAGGAGGCGGAGCGTAAGAAGCAAGAGGCAGAGCGCAGAAAACGAGATGAAGAACGCCGTGAAGCCGAGCGCCAGCTGTATTTGGCAGAATGCCGTGAAGCTAAGCGTAGGAGGGAAATGGTAAGACGAGGTGAGGCGGAACGTTTTGAAGCTGAGCGTAAAAAGCAAGCTGAACGCCTTGAGGCGGAACGTTTTGAAGCTGAGCGTAAAAAGCAAGCTGAACGCAAGCAGCAAGTAACCGAACGAAAGACATCCTCCAGTCAACCATTGGTGGAACCAGCAATCTATTGGGCGTTTGCAAATTCTGAATACAACAAGTTTAAAACGCATAAGGGGAATAATGCTTCAGACATAGCAGCTCGCAAAGAGATTGCTGAGAGAATCCTTAAACTGCCATACAGCGGTTTTACTCAAGCTGAACTGGATAAACAGTACAAGCTGATGAGGAGTACTTATATCCTTGATTGGAAAGCAAAACTCAATTTGGATCCAAAAACAGTAAGATCCTACTTTGACTTGCTGAAAACAGCCTATGACGAATTATGTGACAGGGCAATGCAATTTAGAAAGTTGCCTTAGCTGTATCTTAAGTATTAAAAAAAGCTGTGGGAGCATTAAAGCTTCTGCAGTTTTTTTTGTGTAAAATGATTGACAAAAACCACAAAATAGGATAAATAAAAGACATAAATTTATTTTTATGTGTAACTTAAATTATTAACTTATGAATTGGTATCGTAATTTTATTGATAAGCATGAGGAAAAAATTTCCAGCTTTGAAGTTTTTTTAATGGTTTATATTACCATATTTTTAGGCGTGATGTTTATTTTCTCCTTATCTCTGGCTGATAAAGCATCTAGCTTGGCTCTTTTTGTGATGCTTGGTTTAAGCTTGGCGTCTGTTCAAAGCTTTTTTGTATTTCTGGCCGACTATAGACAGTTTGGCAAGGATATTGATGAAGCCTGCGCGCAAGCCGAAAAGAAATGGGGCGAGGCTAAGAAAAAATTTGAAGAAGAGAAAGATGCTGAATTTAGGATTACATTTAGAAAAATTAAGCTGGATGCGGTTAAGTTTGGTGTCTATTTCCTGCCTGTAGGTTTATTGGGGTATGCGGTTGATTGGATGCCGATATTCCATAATATAAAAGAGTGGCTGCATGCTTTAGGCGCTATCTTTGTTGGAATTTTCAGCTAAATTTAAAAAAACTGCGGAAGTGTTAAAGCTTTCGCAGTTTTTTTTGTATAAATATCTTGACAAAAATAGGAAAATTGGATTAAACTCTTTTTAAGAGTTAATTATTTTTATGTTGGTTTTAATTATTTTTTATTATGAAGTTAGAAAATTTAGGCGGTGCTGTTTTTTTGATTGCTGTTTTTGCGGCTGTTTCAGTTTTTTGCTATTTAGTAAGCTGGAAAATATTTGCTGCATTTTTAATTGTGATGCTTTGGATTTTAATCAATGCGTTCTTGCCGTCAGGTCTGGGCAATGTGTGGTATAACAAACGCATAGAGCAGATAGAGGC
>CAVKTH010000007.1:0-38632 GCA_963659495.1 Bacteroidaceae bacterium
CGTCATTCTTCGCCGGTACTCCCTGCTGGAAGTACCATGGCGGAGAATCCATAACGCCATTGCAAAAGCAATGTCAATATGCGTTGCCGTTGGCAACAAAGTCATGGATACTCGTCTGCCACAGCCTGCGGGGTGTGGCGACAAGTATGACGTTTCGGGTTGTGGCTTTGGACGCTGTTTTAGTACCTTTTGCAAGTTCTTTAAGTACCCCTCACCCGCAGGCAAGCCTGCACCCTCTCCCTCACGGGGCGAGGGTTCTGGATTGCTTCGTCGTGACACTCCTCGCAATGACATGTCTATTGATACCATTCACTCGGCGCTGCCGCGCCACTCTCTTCCGCAGGGGGCGAGAGAATATGGTCGCAGTATGATAGAAATGCTAGGCGTGCTGGCGATTGTGGGGGTATTATCTGTCGGTGGAATCGCTGGTTATTCCAAGGCGATGGAGAAGTGGAAAATCAATAAAACAATCGGGGAATACAGCATGTTGATTTATGGTTTATTGGAGCATGTTGACGACATAAAAAAACATACAGCCGGTTTTGATGACGGCGATTTAATGGGGCTGGCTAAAGCTCTCAATTTAATTCCCAATAATTGGATTATTAAAAATAATGTCCATGCCTTAGACAGTATGGGAAATTTGGTAATAGTATATAACAATCCTAACGCTAAATTTTTAACTGTTGATTTTTACCTGGGCGGCGTTACCTATACGGATGAAGGTAATTATTCGGCAAATTTTTCTGAAAAATTATGTACGGAAATATATAACAACATAGCAATTCCTTTGCATGGCGCTGTAGAAAGAGTTTCTTTATATCAGCCTGTGTCTGATGATGTGATTTTTGACGGCGATAAAAACTGCACTTCTGCCCGTCCATGCCTGAATAATCTGAAACTTGATGAAATTCATAGAGCCTGCAGCGCCTGCAATAAATCTAAAGAAGTTTGCTCGGTTACATTATTCTTTTAGGTCTACTCCAGAGGCTTGCCAATACAAAAAAGCCCCACCATAAAGGCAAGGCTTTTTTGTATATTGGTGATCCCAACGGGACTCGAACCCATATTGCCACCGTGAAAGGGTGATGTCCTAACCATTAGACGATGGGACCACGTTAAGAACAAACGTATATATACTTGGATTTTTCGCTAAGGTCAAGAACTTTTTTACATAAAATCAAATTTTTTTTAATTTTCGGCTTTTTTATTTACATCTCTTACCAAATCGCCCAGACGAACCAGACGGATTCTGCGTTCCGGCAATTCTTTCATCCAATCGCGCAGAGCTAAATATGTCTGCGTACGCGGATGGCCTATGGCCACGGCATAGCCGCGCATGTGGGCGATTTTTTCGGTTTGGCGGAGCTGCTTCATAATATAGTTATAATCATTTTCATTGTCCAAAAATACATCTCGGGCAATATACGGCACGCCGTATTCCGCTGCAACTTTAGCCCCTACTGATTTAGCAGTAGTTTTAGAATCCAAAAAGAACAGATTGCGGTCTTTTAGAATCTGCATAACATAGCCAAGGCTTTTTTCATCTTCGGTAAACAGGCTGCCCATGTGGTTGTTTATGCCTTTCATGCCTAAGCCTTTGTAACGGTCAAGCATTTGTACAAAATCGTTTTTGATTTCATCTTCCTGCATATCCGGCGACAAAGTAACCGGAGCTAAATCAGCCTTGGCATGCGGCATCATCGGCACATGCAGCATAACTTCAAAGCCTTTTTCTTTAGCCTCTTTTACCTGTTTGCGGTTAGCGGCGCCGTAAGTCAAAAAAGATGCGGTAATCGGCTTTTCCAAGCTCAAAATATCGCGTGTATGCGGAACGCTTACGCCCATATCGTCAATTACAACCGCAACCATTACCGAACCTCCAGCTGCAGCCTGCGATAACTGCTTCGGCTGCTGGTCAGCGCTCACTTTTTCAGTTTTTTTTTCTGCCTGAACAGCGGACCGGTCAGCAGATTCAGCGGCAGTATTTTCTACCGCTTTATCTTCAGCATTTTGCGGCTGAGGTTCTTTTTGAGCTGCTTCTGCATTTTCTTCGGACTGCCGGATAATAGTTTTCAAAAGCGAATCTGTCATCTGCGATTTCAAATTGTCCAAGTCGGCCAGCATGTTTTTAATAGAATTATCTTCAAAAACAAAAGGTTCAACTTTGACTTCTCGCGCCGGAACATCCAGCTCCATAGTCGCCAGCTTAAAGTTTTCCGGATTCGGGCGGACAATATCGTAAAAAACTATCAGTCCCTCTATGCCGACGATAACAGCCAAAATCAGGGCTACAATCCAAATACGTCTGAGTTTTTTCATTTTAATCTTTCTTTCTCAAAGTCGGAAAAGCTATCACATCGCGGATGGTTTCGGCTCCGGTAAACAAAATAGCCAAGCGGTCAATACCCATGCCCATGCCGCCGGACGGAGGAAAACCGTTTTCCAAAGCGTTAATAAAATCTTCATCCAGCATCTGAGCTTCGTCATCGCCGTTTTCACGGGCGGCAACTTCGGCCTCAAAACGCTCGCGCTGTTCCAATGGGTTAGAAAGCTCGGAATAGGCGCAGCCGATTTCCATACCGCCTAAATAGGCATCAAAGTGTTCTACCAAGCGCGGATTAGAGCGGTGGGTTTTGGCCAAAGGAGAAATATCTCTCGGCATATCCATTACAAAAGTCGGCTCAATCAAAGAAGCTTCAACTTTTTCGTCAAACACTTCTTGAACCACCTTGCCCCAGCAGCTGCAGGCGCCGGCGTCAACACCGATTGATTTTGCCATTTCTTTAGCTTGTTCCAAAGTTTCTGCCTGCAGCAAGTCAATGCCGGTTTTATCTTTAATCAGGTCAACAATAGACTTGCGGGCAAACGGTTTTGCTAAATCAACTTCTTTGCCGCCGATAGTCAGAGTCTGAGTGCCTAAAACTTCTTTTGCCACAAAGCGCAGCAAATCTTGAATTAAATCAGCCATATCGTTATAGTCGGCATAGGCTTGATAAGCTTCCAGTCCGGTAAATTCCGGATTATGGTTTTTATCTATACCCTCATTTCTAAAGTTGCGACCGATTTCAAAAACTCGGTCAAAACCGCCGACAACCAGCTTTTTCAAATAAAGCTCCGGAGCAATACGCAGATATAAATCCATATCCAGCGCATTATGGTGGGTAATAAACGGCTTAGCGTTAGCGCCGCCCATAATCGGGTGCAGCATCGGAGTTTCTACTTCTAAAAACTCATGCTGTTCAAAAAAACGGCGGACGGCAGAAGTAATGCGGCAGCGCTTTTTGAAAATTTCCTTGCTGTCGTCATTCATGATAAAATCAACATAGCGCTGGCGGTAACGTGCGTCAACATCGGTCAGGCCGTGGAATTTTTCCGGCAGCGGCTGCAATGATTTTGCAATAATATCAAATTTTTCGGCCGCGATAGTCAGTTCTCCGCGCGGGGTGCGGCGCACAAAGCCGCTGACGCCTACCATATCGCCGACATCCAAGCATTTTAACAGTTCCATGTCGGCTTCCGGCAAAATCTTTTTATAGCAGAAAGCCTGAACTTTGCCGCTTTTATCTTTAATATCCACAAACATGCCGCTGTTGCGCACGGCCATAGCGCGTCCGGCTACCGTCACACGGTCTTCGGTATCGGTTCCGGCTTCCAAATCCTTATATTTTTCCTGCAGCTCGGCCGCATAAATTGTCGGTGCAAATTTATACGGATAAGGGTTATAGCCTTTTTCCTGCAAGGTTTTCAACTTTACTAATCTGGATTCTCTGTGAATATTTGTTTCATTTGCCATTTTTTTAATATCCTAATTCAAAATTCTAAACTGTTTCTGACTATAAACGCAGCGGATTTTTTTTTCAATAAAAAACTGGTATTTTAGACAGAATTGTGCTATTATAGGCTCAGAAATGTAAAGAAAGAGAGAAATTATGGCAGAACCAAACAAAAATGCGATACTGAATAAACTTAGAATGCTGGCTGTAAGCATTGCCGCCGGTCATGCTTTGGGCGTTCCGGCTCAGGAAAGCAAAGAGCAGCACGCGCCGGAGAATCAAAAAATGATTCTGAACACTCCGGAAAACCGCGAGCTTAATATTTCTGAGGCCGATATTGATGCGCAGGCGGCTGAAGCTGCAACGGTCAAAACCTATGCCAATAAAGTTGAATCTTTTGAAAAGCTGGAAGAGCTGCCATACGGGCTTTTTGAACAAAAAGCGCAATATGTGATGTCCTGCAGCGATTGGAATAAAAATAAAGACATCAGCATTAAGCGCGTGGATAAAGACCAGATTTACAATTATGATTTAGCCTCTGTAATGGAAGCCCGCGAAGGCGCAAAAGGCGATATTATCAATAAAAACGCCTCCGGTTCCCGCATGTTTATTTTTCAAAGCACTCCGGCTATGGGAAAAAATTTCGTCCGCTATCTTTACTGCTCCAACAATGAAGATTTGCATAATTTTGCCGCAGAGTTTGTCGTGAATGATGAAAAAACAAGGATTGCGGCTGAAAAAGCCCGAAAAAGCCTTTATGACGAAGACGGAGAAATGAAAACCGGACAGGCCGGACATTTGTCGCGGCAGTCAGCTGTCCGCGATATGGCTGGAATCACTACAAAATCTATCGGCGACAGCCGCTATTCGGCAAAATTTATCAGCCGTTTCCGCGAATTGGCAAAAAATTGCTATGAAGATGTATTTACGGCTGAAAAAGAGTTCGCCGCCGCTATTTATCCTTTAATCGGCACCAGAACAAACCAGATTATCAACGGTACGGAAACTCTGGCTAAACAGAACGGCAAGCGCGATGCTTCTTGTTTGAATATAGGAAAAGCCGGACAGGTTCTTGCGTCTAAAATCGCCTGCGGAGCCGGTTCTTCAAAGATTATAAACGAGCCGGTTATTGCCCGCGCTGTCAAAAAAATCAGCAAATGCGACTATCTAACTTTGGACGCGGTGCGGCTTTTGGCGGTTGCCGGTATTAAGGGTGCTGATGAAATGTATAAAAACATGCAGCAGAAGACCAATGAATACAAAAGCAAAATGGCGGAGAAAGTAAAGGAAATTACAACGCCTGACTTAACCAATAAGCAAGATGCTATTAAGAATCACCGCGAAGAAATTCTGATGCAGAAACAGGCGGAAAATCATCCGAAGAACCGCATCTTAGACCTTGGAAAGCTTATTCAGCAAAAGCAGCAGAGCGGACGCTGAAACAAACTATAAAAAAATGCCGCTATCCTAAAAGACAGCGGTATTTTTTATTTTCCTCTGAACAATTTTGTCAGCTTTTTAACATCCTCATTGCTCAAAATTTTCGGCACGGCAATAGTTTTTTGCCAGAGTTTTCCGCCGTAGTAGCTGTGCTGCCAGCGAAACCCGTCTTTTTTAGAGCTGAAATTTTCCAGCGGCTGCTGCCATAAGCTTTCGCAAAACGGGCGGTATAAGCGGTTAAAAACAAACAGCGGATATCGCAGAAGCTGCCACCATACCGGCTTGGCATAGTCAACAAAAATGGCTTTTCCGCCCATGGCCAGACTGTTCAGCACATTATCCATTACCTGTCTGCGGGTTTGCAGCGGCAGTTCGTGCAGCAGATTGTAGCAGATAACCACATCATATTTTTCGTCCCACGGCAGCGCGGCATTGTAGTTTGCCAGTTCTATATTTTTCCGCTCATATTTATTTTTAGCATATTCCAGCTGCAAAGCCGAAACATCAAAAACATCCAGCTTGCCCTGCTTTTTCACTTTTTGATAGATGCAGTCAATTTCATCGCCGAAAGTCAAGCCGATTTGCAGAACATGGGCATTTTTAGCCACGTCCCGCAACAAATCTTTCATTATTTTCTTTTTTATGCCAAAATGCGCCAGCTTGACAATGCGTTCATCATCAAACAAAGCCGTAAGTATTTTGTTTTGATAAATTTTATTAAATAAAATCTGCATATAAGGAGGCAATTTATTAAGTTCGCTCATATTCTTCCCCTCAGTCGGATTCCAGCAGGCCGCGGCGGCGCGCTTCATTTACGGCTTGAACGCGGTTGCTGACTTCAAGCGCCCGCATTAAAAGCGTAATGTGGATTTTCACGGTTCCCTCGCTTAAGCCCAAACGGTAGGCAATCTGCTTATTAGAAAGCCCTTCGGCTAAACATTTTACCACATCGGTTTGGCGCGGAGTTAAAACATTTTCTTTTGCCGGTTTCGGTTCCGCATCTAAATCTGCGATAAGCTCATGAATCGGCAGAGTTCTGTTTTTCAGGTTCATCTGCAGCAGTTCCGGCGGAATATACATTCCTCCCGCCAGCACTAAATTTATGGCGCTCAGAATAATGCTGTTAGGAAAGGCCTTGGAAACATAGCCGGCCACGCCGATATCATAGGTTTTCTGCAGAATTTCCGGATCAAACACGGCAGAAATTATAATAATCGGAACTTCTTGGCAAACCGAATGAATACGGCTGATAGCTTCCAGCCAATTTGCCCCCGGCATGGCTAAATCCGTAATAATCAGGTCAAAATCCTTTTGCTTGGCAATAATTTCAAAAATACCGGTGTAGCTGTTTGTCAAAACAATTTCCGAATCCGGATATTGCTTATGTAAAATAAATTCCAAACCTTGTAAAAACAGTTCATGATCGTCTGCAATTAAAAACTTCATTACCAATCTCCACTAATGGCCTGCCAGCAGGATATTGCGGCAATCGCTGCGGTTTCTGCCCGTAGAATCCGCTTGCCCAGCGAAACGCTTTTTACAAACGGCAGGCTGTGCAGCTTTTCGGCTTCTTCCGGACTGAAACCGCCCTCCGGACCGATTAAAACCGCGGCTTTGGCTGAATTTGCCATAGCTTCATAAATTTTCTGCCCGCCGCCGCGCTCGTCTAAAAAAAACAAAGTACGGCTGTCATCCCAATTTTCTAATATCTTGCCAAGGCTCCGGCATTCTGCAATTTCCGGAATATCCAAGCGGCGGCATTGCTCGGCGGCTTCTATCGCCTGCAGCTCAAAACGCTCGGTCCGCACTTTTTCGGCGTTGGTATAAGCAGTCTGCACCGGAATAATCCGCGCCGCTCCCAGTTCGGCAGCCTTTTGAATTACTATATCCGTCTTATCTTTTTTCAGCGGCGCAAACAGCAGCCAAATATCCGGAGAATACTGCATTTCCCGTGTTTTTTCGGTTAAAACCGCCGTTATCGTACGCTTATTCAGTTCGGATATTTTGGCCTTATATTCGCCGCTGCAGCCGTCAAACACAAAAAACTCATCTCCGGCGTGCATGCGCAGAACATTCGCCAGATAATGCGATTGTTTTTCATCGGGGCAGATAACCTGACCGATTTCCTTTAACTTATCTTTTATATATAAACGCACCAGCATAAGCAGCCTAAAAAAACATTGTATAAATACACTTTTATTTTGTAACTATACGGCATATATGTTAATTATTCTATAATATAATCTTTAGCGGAGGAAAAAATGATTATTACCATAGACGGTCCTGCCGGTTCCGGCAAAGGCACTATTGCGGCTGCGCTGGCCGAAAAATATAAAATGGCTTATTTTGATACGGGCATGGTTTACCGTGCTGTCGGCCTGCAGATGGTGCTGGACGGAGCAGATTTGGCCGATGAAGCTAAAGCCGCTGCTATTGCCAAGGCTCTGACCTTTCCGCAAATGATGGAATTGGCAAAAAATAAAGATTTCCGCTCTGATGTCGGCAGCAAAGCCGCTTCGGTTATTTCGGCTTATCCGAGCGTGCGCTCAGCCTTGCTGGCTATGCAGAAAAACTTTGCGCTGAATCCTGTTTTTGCTGATGGAACTCCGGCAAAAGGCGCTATTTATGACGGGCGCGACACCGGCACGGTTATCTGCCCGCAGGCTGACTTAAAATTATATGTTATCGCAGACCTAAGCATTAGAGCTAAGCGCCGCTGCGCCGACTTAAACGCCGCCGGACACGATATTACATTTGAACAGGTTTACGCTGATATGAAAGCCCGCGACGACCGCGATTTAAACCGCAGCACCGCTCCGCTGAAACCGGCGCCGGATGCGGTTGTGATTGATACTACCAACTTTAAGCTTGAGGATTCGCTTAAAGTTATTGTTCCGCTGGTAGAGAAAAAACTGGCTGAATCGGCAGCAAAATAGGTTCTTGCTGCTTTTGCGGCAGAGTCTGCTCAGATGAAGACGGAAGCTGATTCGGCACGTCTTCATCTTTTTTATTGACCTCTAACGGCGCGACTTCGGCTCCGGGGCTTCCGGCATCCGGCGCAAACTGATAAATATATTCAGGCTCCGGCTGGGGTTCCGGCGGCGTAAAATCGTTAGAGCTAAACACCGATACCGTAGTCCAAACGCTTAAAAATATAGCTATAATTTTTTTCATTTCCGCCTCCTGCGCTTTATATAATCTCAAATTTTTTGGTTTAAAGTTTAACGATTCCGGCTTGACCTTGCCGCAATTTGTGGTATTTTTGTTTGGTAATAATAAAAAGGAACATATAATGCAAAAACATAAAGTAATTGTTTGGGATTTGGATAACACACTATACCGCGAAACTCCGGAATTTCATGATTTGCTGGATGAAATTACCGCTAAAGCCGCTATAGAAGACTTAAAGCTGCCTTTAGACTTTGCGACGGCTAAAGCTATGGTAACCGAGTCTTACCGCACCTACCGCGACGGCGGAGAAATTTTTGTGCAGAAATTCGGTATTTCTCCCAAAGATATGTTTGACGCTTATCACAAACGCAAGGAGCTGAACCTGCATCCGATTGTTCCTTATGAGGGCTTGCTGGAACACATAGAAAAGCTGCAATGCCCGCAATATATTCTTTCTACCAGCTCTCATGATGCCTGCGAAGCCATTTTGAAGCATATCGGCTTATATAGCTTTTTTGCCGGCAAATTTTATTCGGTAGAAGAGTTTGACTGTTACAAAAAGAATGAAAGTCCGGATGTTTACTTAAAATTCTGCGCCGCCATAAAGCATAAGCCGGAAGACTGCCTATTTATTGACGACAGCTATTCAAACTTGGAATTTGCTAAAAAAGCCGGTATGTCAACCATGCGCCTGTGCCACGGCAAAGCCAATGACAAATGCAGCGAATACATAGACATTGCTGCAGACAATATCAACGAGTGCCTGAGCTATCTGGAGAAGCATTTCTGCACTGCTGAAAATAAACTTTAGCGGCATAAGTGGCTTTCGCGCTCATAATTTTCATCGGTATCCATTTTTCGGGTAATTTCGCGCCATTCATTGAAATAAAAGTTAAAGATGACCTCTAGTTTTTCCTGATATATTTGAAGCAGGCCTTTTTCCGGATTGGGAGACAAACTAAGCAGCGGTCCGGTTTCTTTAATCATAAGCGGCACCCGCTTTTCCAGTTCCTTAACATAGCGCTGCAAATAAATATGGGCTAAATCTAAATGCTGCTGCTCGTGTCTTACGGTTTTGCGGAACACGCAAGTTCCTTTTTCCATAGAATTTGCCAGATATATTGTCGGGTCTAAATAACCGGTCATAATTTCTACTTCCAGCGGAATAATGCAGTAATAGCCGTCCCCCATTTCTATGGGACCGGAATCGGTAACCGCATAGTTGTGATATTGATTGGTCAGCGTTAAACCCATTATATTTGAATATTGGGAACGGGGTTTCTTTTCTATATCTTTTTCTTTAATCTGCGCCGAACTCAGACTCATATCATAGCTAAGTTCGCCGAAGTTATAGGCAATAACCACTTTTGCCGGACGGTCGGCCATCAGCTGCCGGCATCTTTTTTCCCAATAATAACGCGACGCCGCAGGGCTGCATTCAGGCAAAAGGCTTGCTGCGGCTGTTATTAAAAATAAATATGTCAACCCAATTTTTTTCATAAGAGCAGAGTAACAAAAAATTATTAAACCGGCGTTAATACAAAAAAAATGTTTTTAGTTTATGCTGAGAGCATGTAAGGAGTCGCTATGAAAAAGTTAATTGCTATTTTTATTTTATGTTTTTTAACCGGTGTTGCCACCGTAAACGCCGCTTATCAAAGACATCAAAAACAGCCTAACTTTTTTATGCCGGCCGGCGCGGTTAAGAGTACAGTTAACAAACCGAATTTTACGGTTCGGCAGCCTCAAAACCAGCAGCTGAATAATGCTAAAAAAGCGGTTCAGCCGACCGCGGAAAATAAAAAAACAGTACCGGCAGACGAGCCGGAAAAAATGCAGGCGAAAATTTCTGAGCAGCAGCAGGCACCGGCTGAGGCTAAAACTGCAGCCGCTCCTAAAAAAGACAAAACCGCCGCTGCACCGGTTTCCCAGCCGCGGCAGCCGGCGCTGTCTGAGACAGCTCAAGCCATGCCGCAGACTGCCCTGCAGCCGCTTGTTTCAGCAAACGGTCAAAATGACGAATACGCACAGAGTTTTAAGGATTATGCGGCAGATTTAGAGCTGATAGCCCAAAACGAACCGGTTTATAACAACCGCCTGAACAAAAACATTTCAGACTTCAAAAACAAAGAACACACGGTTACGGTCTTGGTAAAATAGCTTAATTATCGCCGATTCGCAAGGCTTCAATAAAGGCTGACTGCGGCACTTCTACCTTGCCGAACTGGCGCATGCGCTGCTTGCCTTTCTTTTGATTATCCAGCAATTTGCGCTTACGGGTAATATCGCCGCCGTAGCACTTCGCCGTTACATCTTTGCGCAGAGCCGAAATTGTTTCGCGCGCCACAATCCGTCCGCCGATAGCCGCTTGCAAAGGAATCTTAAACAAATGCTTCGGAATTAAATCTTTCAGGCGTCCGCAAATCTGACGCCCGCGGGCTTCCGCTTCAGAGCGGTGGCATAAAAACGATAAAGCGTCAACCGGCTCTTCGTTAATCAAAATCTGCACTTTAACCAAGTCTGACTGCGCATAGCCGACCAGCTCATAGTTAAAGCTGGCATAGCCGCTGGTAATGGATTTTAAGCGGTCGTAAAAATCAAAAACAATCTCGCTGAGCGGAATTTTATAGACTACCATGGCGCGGTTGCCGACATAGGTTAAATCTTCCTGCTCGCCGCGGCGTTCGGTGCAAAGTTTCAGAACCGAGCCTAAATAAGTATCCGGCACCATAATTGTCGCCTGCACCATCGGCTCTTCAATCATTTTAATCGTTGAGACATCCGGCATATCGGCAGGGTTATGCAGCATAATCTGCGTGCCGTTGGTAAGATATATTTTATACGCCACCGACGGAGCCGTTGTAATAATATCCAAGTCAAATTCACGTCCGATTCGCTCCTGAATAATATCCATGTGCAGCAAGCCTAAAAAGCCGCAGCGGAATCCCAGACCTAAAGCGGTGGAATTTTCCGGCTGATAGTTAATGCTGGCGTCATTCAGCTTCAGCTTTGCCAACGCGTCTTTCAAGGCGCCGTATTGGCTGCTGTCCACCGGAAAAATAGAGCAGAATACCACCGAAACCGACGGCTTAAAGCCGGCAAGAGGCTCGGCGCACGGCAGCTTATTATCGGTAATGGTATCGCCGACTTTGCAGTCTTCCACACTTTTAATGCTGGCGGTAATAAATCCGACTTCCCCCGGATAAAGCGCGTCTACATCTTTCATTTTCGGGGTAAAAATACCGATTTTATCAATTATATAGTCAGCTCCGTGCGACATCATGCGGATGTTTTGTTTTTTGCGCAGCACGCCGTCTTTGACCCGCACCAAAATAATCACGCCTAAATAAGAATCATACCAGCTGTCAATCAGCAAGGCTTTAAGCGGCGCATTTTCATCGCCGGCCGGAGCCGGAAGCTTATGCACAATTTCTTCCAGCAAATTATCAATGCCGAAACCGGTTTTACCGGAAACTTCAACTGCATCGGAAGCGTCCAAACCAATCACATCTTCTATTTGCTGCTTTACTTTTTCCGGTTCGGCAGACGGCAAATCAATTTTGTTTAACGCTGTAACAATCTCGTGATTGTTATCCAACGCTAAATACACATTAGCCAAAGTCTGGGCTTCCACTCCCTGCGTGGCGTCAACAACTAAAACAGAGCCTTCGCAGGAAGCCAGCGAACGGGAAACTTCGTATGTAAAGTCAACGTGCCCCGGAGTATCTATCAAATTAAGCTGATAAGTTTTTCCGTCTTTGGCGTGATAGTTCAAGCGTACGGTCTGCGCCTTAATGGTTATGCCGCGCTCTTTTTCAATATCCATAGAATCCAAAACCTGCTCCGTCATTTCACGGTGCTGCAAACCGCCGCAATATTCAATCAGGCGGTCGGCAATAGTGGATTTGCCGTGGTCAATATGGGCAATAATGGCAAAATTGCGGATTAAACTTAAATCAGACATAACTACTCCTTTTCTTGCCGCCAAGATAATTTATTTTTTTGCTTTAATCAATAGCTAAAACATTTTCGCCCTGCAAGTTTTGAAAACATCTTTACTTTTGTGCTTTGTTTGATTAAAATTATACGCAGACAGGCGATAGCCTGTTCGGGGTGTGGTAACCCCTCAACTAGCGTCTTGTGTAAAGACGATAATTTTGCATGCTTTCTGGTTTTGGCTGGAAGGCAGTAAAATATATTATGCAATATACTGCACCATCTAGTTGTGGTTACCAACTTCCAGCTGTCTCTCTGACAGCTTTTTTGTTGAAATTTAATAAAACGAAAGGAAGTTATGATGAAACAGAATCAATATGGCCGCAGTATGATAGAGATGCTCGGCGTGCTGGCGATTATCGGGGTGCTGAGTGTTGCCGGAATTGCCGGATATTCCAAGGCTATGGAAAAGTGGAAAATTGACAAAACGATTGCGGGTTATAGCTATTTAACCCAAGGACTGCTGGAGCATACTGATGATATACGGGCGCTGCGCACAACTAACTCAGACGGCAAAATCTATCTTTATGATACAATACAGGCTATGAATTTGGTGCCGGAGGGCTGGACTGTATCTAATGGCCAGCTGTTGGATACAACCGGTAACTGGGTTGCGGTATTTTCCCGCAGCTCCCGTTTGGTTTATGATATTTCGCTGGGCGCTTCAACAGCCACAGACAGCAGTAGGGTCAGCGATACTTTTTCGGATAAGCTGTGCCGGGAGTTTTTAATAAATTTTGTGCAGCCTCTGCATGCTTCTCTGCAATATGCTTATATTTTTAGAAATGCGCATGGCAGTATTACTTTTTACGGCGATGCTTATTGCGGCAGCGATCAAAACTGCTTGCGGACTATGACCTTGTCTCAGGTGCAAAGCGCCTGCAATTCCTGCATGCTAGGCACAGATTTCTGCTTATTGACTTTGGAATTTTAGTTTCCGGCTAAAATCGTTGAAAACAGCTCATGCACAGTCGGGATATGTCCGTTGGCATAGAGCGGGTCGCTGCCGAAACGATAGACATTGTGGCCGGCAAAGGCTAAATTGTTTTGCACATCGCTGCCGTGGCCGATTTCCATTAACGTATGGTGTATGCAATAGGTGCGCGGGTCGGGGATTTTACCGGTGGTTCCATTGGCGCGCGACCAGCACGAAAATTGGCATTGCGACAAGCAGCCGACACAGCAAGCGCGCTGCTGCTGCATTTCTGCCCATTCCGCCGGCGTTAGAAATACTAAAGTAGAATCCGGTGTTTCTTTTATAACCGTATAGCCGGCTTGCTGCTGCTCTTTTATGTGTTTTTGCTCGGCTGAGGACACATAAACAGTTTTGGAGGCTGAAATGGCTAATGGTGTATTAAGCTCTGCCGTTGCTTGTAAGCTATAAGGAATTTCAGCAGCTTTGCGGCGCATTAAGTTGGCTAAAAAGTTGTTTTTTATAGCCGAAGAATAAAAACCGGTCGGGCTGAATTTCTGCAAAATGACATCGCCTTTTTTAGTGTTCAGCATAAGTTTTTTCCACGCGTTGCTAATCGGGCTTTCTTTGGTAATCATCGGACGGGTGCCGAATTGAAAAGCCACATTTCCGAGTTCGGGATTATTTATATAGTCTTGCCAATCCGCCAAGCTCCAGACCCCGCCGGCAATGATTATCGGCAGTTCCGGCAAGCCTAAGTCAATCAGAGCTTTGCGCAAAGCAGCAAGCCTTTCGTACGGACGCTGCGGCTCCAACGGATTTTCGGCGTTGGATAGGCCGTTATGGCCTCCGGCCAGCCATGGGTCTTCATAAACCACGCCGCCTAAAAATTCTGCATAATTTTTAAACGAGCGCTTCCATAAAATCTGCATAGCGCGGGCAGACGAAACAATCGGATAGTAGTAAACCCCGTGCGCCGAGGCTAAGGCGCCCAGATTGTATGGCAGACCGGCACCGCAGGTCACACCGTGGATAAGGCCTTTAGCCCCATCTAAAACACGGGTAATAACCTCTTCGGAGTCTGCCATTTCCCACAGCATATTGATGTGAATTCTGCCGTTGCCGCCGGCAATTTCGTGGGCAATCTGCGCCTGTGAAATACCTCCTTTTACAGCATATTCCACCATTTCACGATGCCGCTTTTCGCGGATTTTTTCATGAAACAATTCGGGAATTTCTTTGCCGCTATTATCCAAGGCCGTCGGGCTGACCAGCGATATGGTGCCGACTCCGCCCTCTTTTGCCCAAGCACCGGAGCTTTTGCCGTCGGTGCCGTTAATGCCTTTGCCGCCCTCTACCAGCGGAAAAACTTCGGCGCCGGATAACTTGATTTTTTGGAGTTCTTTCATCAGTTCCTCTATTTCAAATAATTTAACTATTCAAAATATAAGACAGTTTGCGAAAAAAATAAAGTAGGCACTTTTAAGTGGTATAGTTCCCTTAAAGAAACAAACGGACTATTCAGCCAGTTTGAAAATGTCAAAAGATAAATTATTCAGCGCTAAAAACGTTATAATGAGGCAGATAAACGCATATATCTGCAGCATGCTTAAAATATTTTGGTTCTTAGTTTCAGGAATATATTGCGGAATCAGCGAAAGCAGGCGGTTGATACCGGCGGCGGCAAACAAGATGAAAATCATCTGCATAAAGATTCCCAATTCTTTCAAAAGCGGAGCAAACGGCGCTATCAGCTTAAACAGAAAGGTAAAAAACAGCAGATAAACAGCTAAAAACAGATGATAGCCCTTGTGCAGCATAAATTTGACATTTTCCAGCTTTTGCAGGCGCTGCGTAATTTTTTCGGTTGTCAGCGACGCTACATCCACGCCGCGAATCGTCTGCGGCGCTTCCTGCTGCTTTTTGATGCTGTTCAGATTGGCTTTGAGCTTTTCATTTATCATGCACAGTCCGCAGCCTTTAGGGGTAAAATAAATATGGTTATGGTCTTTTTTGCATTGATAATGATGTCCTTTTTGCAGCAGATAGGCTAAACGGTCCTGCCATTCCAGAGCTGTCGGACGCTCGTTGCCTTTGGTAAAAGCCCGCTCAAACAGAGTCATGGTTTCTTTGTCAAAATAATCGTGCATGCTGTAAGGGTGCGGCGCCTGATAGGTATCCGGCCAAATGCCGTAAGCATAGTGATAGGCGGCAATGCGTTCCTGAATAGACAGCATCGGGTCTTTTTTGTTGCGCGGCGTGCCGGAAAAAGGATGGATTCCGTCATTCAGCAGCTTGAAAATAATGACAGCCAAGGCAAATTTATCTTGTTCTTCGCCCATATTTTCGCAGGTTTCGTTCATTCCCTCCGGATATATATATTCTTCGCTTACATATTCGGCCGGATAGCGCGCGCCGTTTTCACCTTTAATGGAAAATCCGTCGCAGTCAAACAGGGCAACCAGCATAGTTTTTTTATAGATAGAAACGTTGGACGGCTTCAGGTCTATAATATAGTGTCCGCAGGCATGCAGAGCCGCCACGACAGAAGTTATGTTATAGGCGGCAAATACGCGGTTGATATAAAGTTCGGTCAGCCCCAGCTTGCGGCGCACGGCTTTTTGAATCAGGTGGTCAAGCGAAACCGCCTGCTCCGTATCTATCAGCGGCATTAAATAGCCCATGCAATAGCCTTGCCGGTCTTCCAAAAGGGCAATAGGCCACGCAATCTGGATATATTCTACTCCGGCGTTGCTGAGGGTTGGAATATTCGGCTTGTTGTGCAGCATGGCTTCCAATTTTTTGCGGTTGCTTTCGCTTTTTTCCCGCTCATGAAAAATTTTAGCCACGATTTTGGGTTGTCCGTTGACTTCAAAAATTTTACCGGCGGCGCCGCCTTTGTTAAGCAGGCTGCCGAGAGTTATTTCCTCGTGTTTGCCGTCGGGATATAAAGCTAAGTAGGTATTATCTTCGGTCATTGCAGTTTTGCCCATAAAATTGTTTTGTCATCGGCGTTAATCCGCTGGGCGCGGCTATTGCCCAAAGTGTTGCGCAAAGCCTCTTCGGCATAAGTTTTGCGGGGTTCGTTTTCCAAATATTCTATTACCGGAATCAAAAAGTTGCGGTGGATTTTATAGAAATCTCCTGAAAAAGCAAATCCGGTAACTCCATCCGTCATCAGCAAAACGCGGTCGGCATTTTCAAATTCCGTAAAGCGCAGGCAGTCTTTCCAGTCATCCATAGTATAAAAATACGTTTCACAGGAAAAAGCGCCGTTTTCCGGCTCGGAAATTATAAAGCTGCCGTAATCGCCGTTTTTGAAAGCAATGCCGGCGCCGTCGCCGATGTGAAAAAACACGCCTTTGTTGTTTTGATAAAAGACGCCGACCAGCGTTGCCGAAAAATTTATGAGACCTGCATTGTTTTTGCCGGGATTGCAGCGATGAAACATCAGTTTGCGGCGGGCAATGTTTATGGCTTGCTCCACATCGCGGCGAATCGTCTTTAAATCTGAATTTATCAGCAAATCGCATAGAGTGTCGCAGACGATTTTAGCACCGGTTTTGCTGTATTTTGCTGAACCGGCGCCGTCAGAAACAACCGCAACAAGCTTATTTTTAGCTGAGCGGGCGCAGCTGTAGTCCTGACACGGCAAACCCAGCGACTTGTGCAGAGCGCCGCGGATGCTGGTGGAAAATACATTTATACGCCCGTTGTTTTTCATCGGCTATTTCTTTTCGTTCCAATCGTTGATATCGTCTAAATAATGGTTGGCATTAGGCGCTGCCTTGGAAATACAGGAAACGCTGCGGCTCAGCCAGAGGAAAAACTCCGTAAACTTTAAGCCGGTCAGACGTTTAGGCGGCAGCAAAGAAAATTTAGCCAATTTTTCTAAGTTTGCGCCCTGCGTGCCTATGGCGTGAATGACAACTTTTTTATTTTTTTGAGCATAGCGGCAGATTTCCGCCGACTCTTCCCAGCCGTAGTCGGTCGGCTCGCCGTCGCTGATTAAGAAAATCCACGGACGCTTAGAAGTAATTCCGCAGTTGTCGTACAGGCATTTCTGCTCTTCTATTTTCTGCAAAGCCAGCTCCATAGCCTTGCCTAGCGGGGTCAGCCCGCCCGCTTCCATAACCGGAGCCGTAAAGTTCATGGCGTCAGTCCAGTCAGATGTAACTTTTACCTCATCTTTGCCAAAGGCCTTAATAATCAGCAGCTGCACGCGTGAGCTGGCGTCTATATCGTCTTTCAGCTCTTTTTCCAAAGCGCTTAAACCGGCGTTAAGCTGCTTTATCGGTTCGCCGCGCATAGAGCCGGAGCAGTCCAAAACCAAAACGCACGGCGTACGCTCGTTGGCGTTGTCGGCAAATTCTACATAAGGAATAGTATTTATATTTTTTTCTGCCATTTTTCAGCCTCTAGTCATGCGGATAGTTGTGAGGATAGCCGCTGCCCTCAATAGGAGACGGCGCGGAATAGCGTCCGCAGGAAGATAAAGCGCCTAAACAGCCCCAAAGGCAGATAATTAACAATATTTTTTGCAAAGATTTCATTTTTTAACCTTTTTTTTGATGTATTTGAAATATATTTAACACAAGTATTGTTAAATGTGAAAGCTAATTTTTATTTTTAACAGAAAGTTGTTAAGGAATGAATAAAATTTTTAAAAGTTTGATTTTATTGTTTGTCTTTATGGGAATCGGCTGTTCCGCAGAGGCGAAGCTGAATCTGTTTCCGCAGCCGCGCTATGTGCCGGATTTAAGTTTTTACGGCGACAGCGGCAAACCGTATAAGCTGAAAACTTTCGGCGCGGATTTGCTGATTGCGGTGGTTTGGTCCAGACGCTGCGGCCCATGCTTGGCCGATTTAAAGCCGCTGAATGATTTTGCTTTGGCTACTGCCGATAAAGGTATTCGGGTTATTTTGATTTCTCCGGACGGCGAATGGCGCAGCTATGATGAAAAACGGGCTTTTCTAAAAAAGTTCGGCGCGCCGAATCTGGTCAGCTATCTGGATAAAAAAGCCGGATTTATGGACGGCATGGGGATTATGGTTACGCCTACAGCCTTGCTGATTAACCGCAACGGGCTGGAAGTGGGACAGGTAACCGGCGCCGTGCAATGGAACAATCCCAAAGTCATAGATTATATGGTAAGGCTGAAAAACCGGCTTTAGTTTATAAACTTTACAGCCGCGAATCCGCCGATTAGCAGCAGCAGAAAAACAACCGAAAGCCAGCCCAGATTTTTTTCTATAAATACCCGCATGGTTTCGCCGTATTTTTTTAAAAGCCAAGCCACTAAAAAAAAGCGCATGCCGCGGGCGATAACGGAAGCAATGGTAAAAACCGCCAAGTTCATATGCACCACGCCGCTGGCAATAGTGATGATTTTGTACGGGAACGGAGTTATTCCGGCGCCGAAAACAATCCACGCGCCATGTTCATTGTATAAATCTTTAAAGGAGTTGAATTTTTCTAAGTAACCGTAAAAATTCAGCAGCGGCTCGGCAATCAGCTGGAAAAAATAAAAGCCGATAGCATAGCCGAGATAGGCGCCGATAACGCTGCCGATTGTGGCGGTTCCGGCAATTTTCCAAGCTTTCTGCGGAGCGGCTAGTATCATAGGAATCAGCATAACATCCGGCGGAATCGGAAAAAACGAGCTTTCTATAAATGACACGGCAAACAGCCAATACATTGCCGCATTGCCCTCGGAAAGATGAAAAACACCGTCATATATTCTGCGGATAAATTTGTTAAAGCCCATGATTTTTCCTTTAATAAACAATATGTCTACTAAAGGAATTTACTGTAAAAATTTTCGGATTTCAGCAATATCATGCTGTCTGTCCACATAAAAAATATGCGGGCGGTTCATCAGGTGCGGCACGGGCTGAAAATGCTGTCCGTATTCAACGCATATCACATTCGGGGTATTTTTCTGCAGATATTGCTGCGCTGCGTCCGGCGAATGCACTTCAAAGCAGTTGCTGTCATTCAGTTCCGGAATAAGGCTGCAGAAGCTTTCGGCATTCGGAGAATACTTATTCAAAAGCATAATCTGATGCTGTTTGCTGCCTAGGCTGTAGCTCTCTAAAATATTCAGCAGCTTTTTAGCCGAATCGGCTTCTGTGATGTAGTGCGCAGCTTTAATGCTTGGATCCAGCGGCATTTTCTGCGGCTTTAATATAATCAGCGGAAAGTTAAGCCGGTGTTTGCTGAGTTCATAAAGCAAAGCTTTTGCCGGTTTGTCGTTGTGGTGGAGCGTAACCAGCAGAGCGTCAATTTTCAGCTCTTTTATATAGTTAAGCAAGCGGAAAAGATTGTTGGTGCCAAAGGTTTTAATATGTCTCTTTTCCAAAACATGACGTAAAATTTTTAGGTTAAGGCTGCTGCGGTCAAAAGCCACAATATAGCCGGATGCGTTGTTTTTCATATCTTTTCTCCTGTGTGGAAAAAGATATAATCACTCTCGCCGCAAATTAAAGGCAGGGGTGATGCAATAAATAAGCGTCCACGGTGTTTGAAAGCAGCATGGCGATAGTCATAGGGCCTACGCCCCCCGGAACCGGAGTAATAGCCAAAGCTTTTTCTTTTACATCGTCAAAATCTATATCGCCGCAAAGCTTGCCGTTTTCGCGGTTTATGCCGACGTCTATCAGAATGGCGTTTTCTTTTATCCAATCGGCTTTAACCAATTTGGCAACCCCGCAGGCAGCAACTAAAATATCGGCTTTAGAAGTCAGCTCTTTAATTTTGCGGGTCTGGGCATGGGTTATGCTGACGGTACATTCTTGATTCAGCAGCAAAGTCGCCAGCGGACGCCCGACAATCAGAGAAGCGCCGATAAGCACAACGTTTTTGCCGCTTAAATTGGGAGAAACGCTTTTAATCAGCTGCATAACACCCAGCGGCGTGGCGGCAATAAAATAGGGCTTTTCATTGTTTTGCAGCATACCGGTGTTATAGGGATGAAAGCCGTCCACATCTTTAAGCGGAGAAATAGCGTTAATAATGCGGTTGGTGTTTAAATGCTTGGGCAGAGGCAGCTGCACGATAATGCCGTTTATTTCCGAATCGGCGTTGAGCTGAGCAATAATTTTCAGCAGCTCTTCTTCAGAGATATTTTCATCCAGATGATGCAGCTGCGACAGCAGTCCGATTTGCGCGGCGGCTTTTTGCTTGTTGCGGACATAAATAAGGCTTGGTTCGTCGTTGCCGACCAAAACAATGGCAAGCTGAGGTGCAGATGGCAGAGCCGCAATTTTCTGTTTAAGTTTTTCGCGGATGCCGGTAGCAATTTTTTTACCGTCTATAATTCGGGCAGTCATGTTTATTCCTTTATTAAATCATCTAATTTTGCCGTAAACTCAGCAGACGGCAAAACATCCAAGCGCAGTTTTTTCTGGTGATCGGTTTCGCCGCTGACAAGCGATATTTTGTTTTTGGCGATTTTCAAAGTTTTTGCCAGCAGCAATATCAAAGCTTTGTTGGCTTTGCCTTTTTCGGGAACCGCCGTAACGCCGCATTTGAGATATTCCTGCATATTTTCATCGCAGAATATTCCGCGGAAACCGTTAAAAGAAGCTCCGGGAGCAAGTTTTATGCGTAAAAGATAGCTGTCTTTTTCGGCGATGAAAAAACTCATTGCATATACTGTTCAATCCAGCGGCTGAAATGGGTTACAAACGAACCGACAAACGCAATGCACAGCAGCAAAACATACGGAGCAATGTCATATCCGGCAAAAGGCGGAACTTTGGCGCGGATGTATTTATAAGCCGGTTCTGTCAGCAGTTTCAAAATCTGCATGAATTTTTCGGCATATTTATTGTGGACGGTCATCAGCTTATAGTGCAGCATCCAATACAAGATAATATCCACGGCAACGATTTTGAAATAAATTCCGATGACCGCGCTTAAAATATCAAGTACAGGCATAAGAAACAGTCCGATAATTCCCATTTGTTTTTCTCCTATAACGTATTAGCGGTTGGACTTTCCGCTTTCATAATTTTCTTCTAGCATATTAAAACGGCTGCTGTCAAACCTTCTTTTTTGCAAAGCGCCGCGCAGTTCGGAAATCCGTCCGCCGATATCGTCAAAAAATGTGGAGCTTTTCCCGATGTTTGATTCAAACATGGCGCTGAGGTTGTTTGAATTTATGGCGCCGGTTGCGCGGGTTTCCCGCCGCAGCTGCAGCAGCATGAGCCTCCGCAGCCAGTTGTCAAAAGAATAATCCTCTGACAAGTCTTCGTCATCATCGTGGCTGATACCCAGATTTTCTTTTTCTTTAGGGCTGATAGTGTAGCCATAGCCGAGACCCTGCAGCGATTTCAGCATTTTATATATAAGCTTGGCGCGTTCATAATCCTGCACATCGGTGTTTACGGCAACCGCGTCTTTGGTATATTTGCGGATAAGGTCGTTAAGCTCGCGCAGGCTGCGGACTTTATAAATAAGCTGCCCTATAAGCTCCGGATTATCTAAGGAGTGGCAGGATTTTAGCAGCGCCAAAAGCGTAAAAACCTGAAACTCTTTTTTATTTATATTGTCTAAAAAGTTTTTGCGCTCTTCATAATCTTCTTCGGTTATGTAGCCGTCATTCATATGCTTTATGGTTTTTAAGGCCGCTTCCATAAGGTCGTGATATCGTTCGTCAAACGGCTTTTCTTCATTTTCGCCGTTCAGCGGATATTGCAGAGTCTGAATAACTTCAGAACGGGAATATTGAGCATTGCCGATAGTTATAGAATCGGACTTAGGCGCCAGAATCAGCTCGCGCAGAACATCGCGCGCTCCGGCTTTATCAAGCTGCGGATAGCATTGCTGTACCACCTGATACAAAGAATCAAAATATTTGCCGTCCTGATAAGGAAACATCAGTCTTTTTCCTCAAAAATTATTTTGGCCTGCTCCAGCCAGATAATATGGTCAATAATCCAGTTGCTGATTTGCTCTATTTTCTCCAGTTCCACGCCCATGGCTAAGCCGATTTTGCCGATGATAAGCGTTTCATTGTCCGAAAGAACATTGTCAACGTGCGAAAGCATACACATCTCGCGCACCAGTTCCAAAGCTAAATGGCGGTTTTGGATGGTCGCTGCATCTTTTATAACTTTTTCGGTGTCCTGACCCTCTATAATTTCTGAAAGATTGTCAATGCCGTGAGAAACCGCAGCTTCGGTAATAAACTTTAATTCGTCGTTGTCAAAATTGCCGTCAGCGCCGGCCACAGCGATAAGCGCTTCAAAAAAAATCCGCTTTTCTTCCGGCGCTGCCGAATCCAAATATGAGGGTAAAATTTCTCTAATGCCGTCCATAACAGCTCTCCTTATCTTAAACTGCCTTTTATGTTAATGAAAATCTGTTAATTTTTCAACAAAAAAATATTTGTAAAAAATTAAACTTTGGCGTACATAATAGAACCATATTTTTTTAATAATTTTATGGAGACGCTGTGTCTAAAAAATATTTTATCAAAACTTTCGGCTGTCAGATGAACGTGTATGATTCATCGCGTATTGCCGATATGCTGAAAAAAGAGGGCTATGAAGAGGCAAAAAAGCAGGAAGACGCCGATTTAGTGCTGTTTAACACCTGCCATATCCGCGAAAAGGCTGCCGAAAAACTGTTTTCGGATTTAGGACGCGCCCGCGAAATTGCCGACGAGCGTTTGGAAAACGGCAAAAAAACCGTTATCGGCGTGGCCGGCTGCGTGGTTCAGGCCGAAGATGAGCAAATTGTTAAACGCGCGCCGTTTGTGGATTTTGCCGTCGGTCCGCAGATGTATTATAAAATTCCGCAGATGCTGAAAGATATAGAACATAAAAAAGGTCATGCCGGTTTGGTAAATACTGAATTTTCTGCCGACAGCAAGTTTGACTTTCTGCCGGAAAATAAAGCGCAGGGGGCTTGCTCGTATTTAGCGGTGCAGGAGGGCTGCAATAATTTCTGCACTTACTGCGTGGTGCCGTATACCCGCGGCGCCGAATATTCGCGTCCGGTCGCCGAAGTCCTGAAAGAGGCAAAGCGTTTGATTGCCACCGGCACTTTAGAGTTAAATTTATTGGGGCAGAACGTAAATTCATATCACGGCGAAGATGAAAACGGCAAAGAACGCAATTTAGCATATCTGCTGCGCCGTGTGGCTGAGCTGGATGGTTTAAAGCGCCTGCGCTACACCACTTCATATCCGGCGGATGTGGATGATGATTTGATTGCCTGCCACCGTGATTTGAAAGTTTTAATGCCTTATCTGCATTTGCCGATTCAATCCGGTTCGGATAAAATCTTAAAGGCGATGAACCGCCGCCACACTTCCGGCGACTATTTGCGAATCGTGGAAAAACTGCAGGAAGCTAATCCGGATTTGCGGATGTCATCAGACTTTATTGTCGGTTTTCCGGGGGAAACAGATGAGGACTTCCAAGCAACTTTAGATGTGGTAAACAAAGTGAAGTATATTCAGGCCTTTTCTTTCAAATACAGCCGCAGAGCCGGAACTCCGGCGGCGATTATGCCGAATCAGGTAGAAGAAAAAGTTAAAAAAGAACGTCTTGATATTTTGCAGACATTGCTGTTTTCTTATCAAGAGGCGTTTAACAAGTCCTGCGTCGGCAAAGTGATGCCGGTGCTGTTTGAGCAAAAAGGCCGCCATAAAGGGCAGCTGATAGGGCGTACTCCGTATATGCAGAACTTGCATATTGAAACGGAAAGTGCTAATATAAATAAAATTATAGATGTGGAAGTTACAGAAGCTACCACAAACTCTTTAAGCGGAAAGGAGATTTAACCATGGCTGAAATTTGTTTTGAACTGTTTAACAATCAACTTGTGCAGCAGCTGGTGGGGGCGGCGGATTCTAATCTGCGCCTGATTGAAAAAATGCTGAATGTAGAAATTTTGAGCTTTGGCAATCAAATTACGGTTAAAGGAGCTGCCAGCGATGTGGAAAGCGCCAAAAATGCGATTGAGCTGCTTTATAATAAAGTGAGCCGCGGCATTGAAATCGGCGAGCAGGAAGTTAAAGCTGCCGTGCGTATGAGCGGAGAATGTCATACCGAAGATGATAAGCAGAACTTAAACGATATTGTGCTGAAAACTAAAAAACGCTATATCTATCCGCGTTCGGCCACCCAAGCTAAATATATTCAGGAAATGATGAAAAACGAGCTGGTATTCGGCCTTGGCCCTGCCGGTACAGGTAAAACTTATCTGGCTGTAGCGCTGGCGGTATCTATGATGCTGGAGGGGACGATAGATAAAATCATCTTGTCGCGTCCGGCGGTAGAAGCCGGCGAAAACTTAGGCTTTTTGCCGGGGGACTTAAAAGAAAAGGTGGATCCGTATCTGCGTCCGCTGTATGATGCTTTGTATGAAATGCTGCCGGCTGAACAGGTGGATAAAAAACTGGCTCTCGGCGAAATTGAAATCGCTCCGCTGGCGTTTATGCGCGGACGTACTTTGGCTAATTCATTCGTGATTTTGGATGAGGCGCAAAACACCACGCCGATGCAGATGAAAATGTTTTTAACCCGTTTGGGCGAAAATTCCCGCATGGTTGTCAACGGCGACTTGAGTCAGGTAGACTTGCCGCGCGGCGTGATTTCCGGCTTGCGCGACGCCTTAGATACTTTGCGCAATGTTCCGAATATTTCATCGGTGACATTCAGCTCCGGCGATGTGGTGCGCCATGGCTTAGTGGCTAAAATCGTTCAGGCTTATGAAGAAAAAAGCAAAAAGCTGCAAGAAGAACATGATTGATAGTTTTTTGAATTTAGATATTGAGGACACTCGCTGGAGTTCGGCGGTTTCTCAAATAGAAAAAGTCTCGGAAGAGGTAAAAAACGCTGTGTTTGACTATGCGGCAGAACATACCGAATCGGAAGTTCTGCTCGCAGGTTTGCCGATTATTGTTAATGTATGCCTGAGTAATGATGAGCGTGTGCATGCTCTCAATAAAGAGTTTCGCGGCATGGATAAGCCGACTAATGTTTTGTCTTTTGCCAATGTGGATTTTGAGGGTTTTGCGCAAGAGCGGGATTTGTATCAGGAAATTGAACTCGGCGACATCATTATTGCTTTTGAAACCATGCAGAAAGAAGCCGATATAGAGGGAATTTCTCTGCATGACCACTATTGCCATTTGCTGGCGCATGGCTTGCTGCATTTGCTTGGATTTGACCACCAAACAGATGAAGAAGCCGAATATATGGAGGGTTTTGAAATAGAAATCCTGCAGTCGCTGGGCATTGCGAATCCGTATAAGGAAGACTAAGTGGCAAAACTAAAGGCAATATGGCAGAAAATTTGCGAAACGGCAGCGCGGAGATATAAAACCTCGGCGCTGCTGTTTGGTTTGCTGCTGGTTGCCGCTTTGCCGCCGTTTTATCAGACATGGGCGGTGTTTGCGGCTTTTTGCGGCGTGTTCGCATTGAGTCAGAGGCAAAGCTCCGCAAAACGCTTGTCGGCTATCGGATATTGGTTTGGTTTCGGGTATTTTTCCGCCGGATTTTATTGGGTCGGCAACGCGCTTTTGATAGACGCAGCGAAAACCGGCTGGCTCTATCCTTTTGTTTTGCTTTTGGGCGGCGGATTTTTCGGCTTGTTTACAATTTTCCCGTTTGCGCTGATGAAATTCGGCAAAACCAGGTTCAGTAAAATTTTATTGCTGGCCGCCGGCTGGTTTTTAAGCACGGAATGGCTGCGCAGTGTGTTTTTGACAGGCTTTCCGTGGAATCCGCTCAGTTCGGTATTGGCTTTCAATCCCTTATGGCTGCAGACTTTGGCGTGGTGGGGAACTTACGGCTTATCTATGCTGGTTGTGATTATGGCAGCGTTGCCGGCGGTTTGGCTGTTGAATCCGAACAAGCGCAATATCTGGGCGCTATTTTGCTCTTTGCTGCTGATTTTGGGGCTATACCTATACGGCGATTTTGCTTTAGTGCAATGGGGTAAATTAAACGCTGGAGAGCAAATCCATGTGCGTTTGGTGCAGCCGAGCATTCCGCAAACTATGAAATGGAGCCGCGATGCTGTAGAAAAAAATTTTGCGCAATATGTGGATTTAAGCCGCGCTGCAGGGCTGGAAAATATTGATTTTGTAATTTGGGGAGAAACCGCCTCGCCGTTTAACTTGGTATATGATTTAGAACATCGGGTTACGGCGCAGGAAGCGGTGCCGCCTCAAGGCTATCTGCTGGCGGGAATGCTGCAGGATGGCTACGACCAAACTACCGGCGACTATTTATTATATAACTCTCTGGCGGCAATGGATTATTTTGGGCAAATCCACGATATTTACAGCAAAAACCATTTAGTTCCGTTCGGCGAATATATCCCGCTTCGGCAGTATCTTCCAAAATGGGTAAAGCCGCTGACTAATATGGTGGGGCAGTTTGCCAAAGGGGAAAAGTATCAGACTGTAAAACTGGACGGCTATGCTGAATTTGCGCCGCTGATTTGCTATGAAGTTATTTTTTCCGGTCAAATAGTGCGTAAACAAAATAAGCCGAAATGGGCGGTGGTGCTGACAAATGACGGCTGGTACGGTATCAGCGCCGGACCATATCAGCATTTAGTAGCGGCGCAGATGCGGGCGGCAGAAGAGGGAATTTCTATTGTCCGCAGCGCTAACAGCGGTATCAGCGCCGTAATAAATCCGTATGGAATAATCACTTCGCAAATCGGATTGTCTGAACGCGGCTATATTGATGACACAGTTAAAATCAGCATGTCGCATGATACATTGTTCGGCAAGTATGGAAATACTATACCGTTATTTTGGGCCGTGATATTGATTTTTATTGCGTGTTCTGTTGACTGTTTCAGTAAAAATAAAACCAAGTGACAGCGAAAAATTTTTTTTAATTTTTTTACTTGATTGTTTACGCTTCAATCATGTATATTGTATATGCATTGAAAAATGTAGGGCGTCGAAAACCCTTTCAGTAACAGTCGTTAAGCATAAACGACTTAAATTTTTTATGCCGATTTTCGCTTGAGCGGATGTCGGCTAAATAAGGTTTCGGCCAAATAAGCCGAGCCGTTTGTTACTGTACGGTTTTCGAACATCCGCCCGCTTCAAAGCGGGTTTTGTTTTATGTGTAACAAAATTAAACGGAGTTAGAAATATGTATAAAAATTTTGAACAAGGCCGCAGTATGATAGAAATGCTGGGCGTGCTGGCGATTATTGCCGTACTGAGCGTCGGCGGTATTGCGGGCTATTCTAAAGCCATGCTGAGTTTTAAGCATAATAAATGGCTGTATCAGATAGAAACACTTATTTTCAATATTAAAGATGCTTACAAGTTTCAAGGGCAATATGGACAAGGTTCGGAAAATTTGTTGCCGACAATGAAAGCTATCGGTGCTGTTCCAAATGATATGTTAGATGAAAACGACAGAGATTTATTCGGTAATAGAGTGTTTATCTCTATGCGGTCTTGGTACACATATACCAGAATGAATCTAAAATTCCAAATGCTGGCCAATGCTGATGCTGTGCAAAATTGCCACGACTTACTACATTTGGCTACCGTGTATCCAAATTATATTTGGGTTGTAGGCGTTTGTGCCGGAAATAATTGTGACGGACCATATTTTTATAGGATATGCGGCAGAATTGCTCCTGAAAATTATATATTGAGTGATAAATGCAGTGAATATAACCTGACAGAGGTAATGACGGCTTGCAAAATTTGCTCTGAGCAGTCATGCACAGCTTTGGTGCTGTTTGATAATAATATCTAACAGATTACAGACCGCCGGTGTGGAACAGCTTGTCATATTTATAGACAGAGCCGTTTGGAATAGACCAGCTAAAGTCATTTTCCATGGCGGTGCGCTGCATTTGGTGCAGAAGCTTAGGCGATGTATAAAAACAGCGGATAGCTTTTTCCAGAGTTTCAAAATAGGCGTTAATGTTGTTTTTGAGGTGCTGAGCCTGCAGGTTCGGTCCGTAAACGCGGTTGCCGTCGGCAAAAAATACTTCAGTCCGGAAACCGTCTGCGCCGTCTTGAATGGTATCAACTAAGCCGCCTGTAGAAGTGGCAATCGGCAGGCTGCCTTTTGCCATAGCCTCCATTTGCGTCAATCCGCAAGGTTCAAAATAGGACGGCATCAGATAAAAATCGGCTGCCAGCTGTACGGAATAGGCAAACTGGTCGTTATAGCCGTGAAAAACAAAAATGCGTTTGGCAAAGTCGCGGCAGATTTGCTTGGTGTTATCTTTTAAGGCCATTAAATCATGAAACAAATCTTTATTGCCGGCGCCGCCCAGTACAAAAATCGGAAAATCCTGCGGAGAGTTTTTGTATTTATCGGCCATCCGCAGAATGGCGTTAACGGCAATATCATAGCCCTTTTGTTCCACCAGACGGCTGGTCATGCAGATAAACGGGACATTTTCAGCCTCATGCAAAACAGAAAGAATATTGTCAAATCCATAGGTATCTATGTTTGGTATAACCTTTTGGCGGTAGTTTGCATCGGCGGCTAAATGCGACAGCAATTTTATACATTCTTTTTTGTTATGCAGCTTGTTTTGCAGCGAATGTTCGTTATAAACTTTAAACTGCGTGTCGCCGAAATAGCTGTTTATTTGTTCAATTTTTTTAGCATTCGGAGAAATCAGTTTTTTTTCGTAGCCGTTGACAATGCCGAAAAATGAACGGCAGTTTTTGCGGATTTTCAGAATATCGCGGAAGTCAAAACCAAAACTTTTTTCGCGCGAAACTTCTTCCATGTAGTTTTTAGAAACCGTAACAATGCGGTCGGCAAGGTGCATATTGCAGGAAGCCTGATTATAGGTATCGCCGACTAAAAGAGTGTTGGCGGTGCGCGGATTGCTGTTTTTTACGGCTTTGGCGTTTTTCAGGACTAATGTTGCTAAATCTTCATATAAAGAGTTTAAAATTTTAGAGGTGTTGTTATAGTCCCAGCCCTGATAGCCCATGTGGTGGGCAATGTGGATTACCGGAATATTGCTCAGCTGTTCGGCAGTTTCCGGCGCCAGGCGTTCAGCATAGACTTTGGCTAAAGTCAGATACTTAGTCAGACCGGAAATAGCGCCGCTGTGCCAATCGTTTGCCAGCAGCATATTCGGCAGGCGGATATTTTTAATTTGATTTAAGGCAATGCTTTCCAGCAAGCAGTAAACCGCCTTAGATAAAAAGGCAAAGCGCTCAACTTCATCAACATGCAGGCTGTTCAGCACATAGCAGCCGCCTTGTCCTGAGGGATTTTCGGCAGCCGGATTGATGGAGAAAAATCGGTCGTTATGCAAAAACAGATAGTCGGCGCCGTTTAGGTTTCCGGAGTATACTTCTGCCTTAAAATGGCAAAAACGGTTGTGGCTGCCCATAAACGGAACTTTAATAGTGCAGAGCTTTTTCAGCTTAATCTGTTTGCCCTCGGCTCCGGTATAAACATCATCTTCAAAAGTGCATTTTTTACGTCCGGTATCGCCTAAATACATCGGGGTTATAATCGTGATATCGCTTTTTTGCGCGGCAAAAACAGAATTGTAATTTTCCGGCAATTCGGAAGCGACCATGCCCAAGCCGCCGCATTTCATAAAAGTAGCGGTTTCGGCGGTTATCATCCAAGCGTGAATCTGTGAGTTTTCCGGCCAGCATTTATCAGTCAGGCATTGCTTTTTGCCTATATTCTGCATTTGCCGTAAAAGCTGATTATGCGGAGTGCCGTAATTTATACTAAACTTGTGTTTGTTGAAGTTTGTGGGTAAAAAAGAAAATTTATTTTTAGCCGAGCCAAGATTTAATATAGACATCACAATTACTTTCTATTCAAAATACACCTTTAGTATATCATCAAAAATTCAAACCTTCAACAGAAAAAGAACTTACGCTCTTGACTTGTCTGCGATTAGCCACTAAGTTCTATATAGATATTATCCAAACAAAATTAAAGAGGATGCAGGAATGACTGATAAAAAAGAAAAGATATCCGCTGAAACCGAAAATAAAAAAGAACAAGCTGCGGCGGAAGAAAATTCTGAAGATGTGCAAAACTCCGAATGTAAAGATGAGCTGAGCCAGCTTAAGGAAGAAAATCAAAAACTCAAAGATTCTTTTTTGCGTGCGTATGCCGAGACTGAAAATACTAAAAAACGCTGCCAGCAGGAAATTGAGAAAAATTCTAAGTTTGCTATTTCTTCTTTTGCTAAAGAGCTGTTGGGCGTGGCTGATAATCTGCAGCGTGCTTTGAGCACCGTTGACGATGAAACAAAGTCAAAATGCGAAGCTTTTATTAAAGGCGTGGAGCTTACTCAGAATGAACTGACTAAAGTTTTCGGCAAGTTCGGCATTAAAAAATTGGAAAGCCTTAATAAGGTTTTTGACCCGAATTTTGAACGCGTGGTGCAGGAAGTTGAAGATGAAGAAAAGCCTGCCGGCACAATTATAGCTGAGCTGCAATCCGGCTATACGCTTAATGACCGCATTTTGCGCGAAGCTATGGTTGTGGTAACCAAAGGCGGAGATGCAGTCTCTAAATCTGAAGAAAAGTAATAAAAAACGGTTTAAAATACCTAAAAATTTAAAAGTCCGTGCAGTTGCGGACTTTTTTTATTTGACGCGGCAAAATAAATGGTATATCTGATAAATTGTTATTTATTACTAAAAAATTGGCGTTATACTTTTGCGCATGAAAATATTGAACGTTTATATTTTTAAGCAGATATTTATTGGTTTTCTGCTGGTTTGTTTCTCTCTGCTGGCTATGCTGTGGCTAACGCAGTCGCTCCGTTTTGTGGAAATGGTAACTCGTCAGGGACTGCCGGTTTATTTGTTTGCCGAGATGACATCGCTGTTAATGCCGCGTATTTTTAATATACTTTCGCCGGTTGCGGTTTTTGTGACCGTGCTGTTTGTTTATAACCGCCTGATTGCCGACCGGGAACTTGTGGTTATGCAGTCGGCAGGAATCAGTCCTTGGCAGAATTCTAAAGCAGCGGTGCTGATTGGCTTGGTGCTGGTTTTGTTTAATGTGTTTGTAATGAACTGGGGAATTCCTTGGTCGGAATATAAATTCAGAGATTTGGAATGGCGGGTAAAAAATAATTTAACGCAGATGGTTTTCCGCGAGGGCGAATTTACTACCCTCAAAAACGGAATTACCGTGTTTGTAAATAAGCATGAAGATGACGGCTCGGTCAGCGGGATTTTTGTCAGCGATGAAAGCAAGCCGGATGTAAAAGTTACGCTTACGGCAGAAAAAGGACGCTTAATTCAAACCGATAAAGGGCCGAGAATCTTGTTTATAAACGGTGTGCGGCAAGAAATGAACACCAAAGACTATAAGTTCAGCACGCTGTCTTTTGCCCGCTATTCGGCTGAATTTAATAATGTGGAAAGCAAAAAGAAAAAAGATCAGACTGTCCGCGAGCGCTCTATTGGGGAACTGCTGAATGCTAAAAACGACCCAACGCTGGATGCTCCTGCCGTCCGCAAGAGCATTGTGGAAGGACACCGCCGCATTTTGTACCCGCTCTATAATTTATTGTTTGCTCTGCTTGCCTGCGTTGGCTTGCTGGTGGGCAATTTTAACCGCCGCGGGCAGACAAAGCTGATTACGATTGAAGTTTTAAGCATGATTGTGATTTTAGGCGGAGACTTGGCCTTTACAAACTTGGCGGGGCGTTCGCTGATGCTGCTGCCGGTGCTGTATTTGAACTGCCTGCTGCCTCTGCTGGTCTGCTTTTATTTGCTGTTCTTTTATAATCCGTTTTATTTCCGCCGTTTCAGGGCAAAGGAGCATTATGAAAAATAGTTGTATATGGGGTATAAGAATATTGCTGCTGCCTGCGCTGCTGTATAGCGGACAGGCTTTCGCCGTCAGCGAAGCCGGAGAAATTCAGCGCAAGGAGCAAAAAACTCCGCATGCCGAAATGAATGTGGCTCATAATATTACTAACATTCAATTTGCCGAAGACAGCGATATTGCCGGTCAAAATGCCGTTAATTTCAGCGCCGATGAACTGACTAACGACGAAAGCAGCGGCTTAATCACGGCTTCCGGCGATGTGGAAATTGAATATAACAATATGCGCCTTAAAACCGACAAGCTGATATATGACCAAAACAATGATGTGGTTACGGCTAACGGCAATGTGCGGCTGTATTCTTCTGACGGCTCTATTGTTTACAGCGATGAGGTTGTGCTTTCTGAACAGATGACAACCGGAGAAATGCACCACATCAAAGTGCTGCTGAAAGACAAGTCCCACGTTTTTGCCGAAAGTTTTAAAAAGAAAAATAATCAGAAAAAACAGCTGGCTTACGCCACATATACGCCGTGCGATATGTGCGATGCGCAGTCTCCGCTGTGGTCTATCAGCGCCCGCAAGGTTCAGCATGACGAAAAAAGCCAGAATGTTCACTATAACGACGCGGTAATAAAAATTAAAAACGTGCCGGTTTTCTATACTCCGTTTTTTTCGCATCCGGACCCGAGCGTAAAACGCCGTTCTGGTTTTCTGGCGCCGAGCATGGGGAGTTCCAACTATTTGGGAACGGTTGTTCAGCCGCGTTATTTTTGGGCGGTTAACGATCAGACCAATGTTGTTTTCTCGCCGATTTATTCTTCTGACCGCGGAATGGTCTGGGGCGGCAGCTATCAGCAATATTTTTACAGCGCCGATACGGAAATTGCCGGCAGCTATATGAAAGACGGCAAAGAAGACCGTCCGAAACACCGCGGCAATGTTTTTGCCAAAGGGCGCTATGATATCAATGATTTGTGGCGTTTTAAATATGACTGGAAATATGTTTCGGATTATCTTTATTTAAAAGAACTGAGCCTGCCGTATCAGGATGACGCATGGCTGACTTCAAGCGCGGCTTTTGAGCGTTTCAGCGGACGCGATTATGCTTCTGTAGAAGCTTATTATTACAAAATTCTGAGCTATAATCTGCGCCGCAGCAATGACCGTCAGTTTAATGAAATCAACAACCGCAAGCCGACGGTGGCGCCGCTGGTGGATGTGGAAATGTATTCTGACCCAAGCTCTATCGGCTCATATTTCAAAAATGAATTTAACAGCGCGTCTGTTTATCATCAAGACGGGCGAAACACTCAGCGTCTGACTTCTATCAACGCTTGGGAACTGCCGTTTACATCACCTTTCGGCGAAAAATACCGCTTAGTCGGTTCCGTAAAATCGGATGCTTATTATGTGAACCGCTATCAATATATGCAAAACAACCGTTACAGCGGCACCGTTACCAGATTTTTCCCGCAGGCCGGCGTGGAATGGCGTCTGCCGTTTGTAAAAGCAACAGAATCTTCACGGCAGATTATTGAGCCGGTGGTTGTCGGCGTGGTAGCGCCGAAAGGCGGCAATAAAGCCGATAAAATTCCGAATGAAGACAGCGAAGATGTATATTTTGATGATACCAACGTTTTGGATTTGGATAGATATGCCGGTTATGACCGCAACGATACGGGCAGCCGCGTAAGCTATGGCCTGCGTTGGAGTTCATACGGCGATATCATCGGCAGAACGTCGGCTTTTATCGCTCAAAGCTATGAAAGAGACCGCGACAGCAGCTTTACCAGAAGTTTGGATGAAAATTATGATTCTAATTTCAGCGACTATGTCGGACGCATTAATGCCGAACCGAATGAATATCTGAATTTGAACTACCGTTTCAGATTGGATAAAGATTCTCTAGACGCAAAATACAGCGAATTGGGCGTCGGCGCCGGACCTGATTTTTTGCGGGCGTATGCTTCATACATCTTTTTGCAGGGAAATACTTATTATAACCAGTTGTATTCGGAACGAAAAGAACTATATACTTCTCTTAGTTCGGCTCTTTCGCAGTTTTGGTCGGTCAGCATCTATAATCTGCAGGATTTGACCGAAAACAGCCGCGGTTCGCTGGAACACGGCGGAAACGTGATTTATGAGGACGAATGCTTGAAATGGGTAACCAGCGTTAAGAAATATAACAGCAGCAACCCAGATTTGAAAAATAGCTATGAATTCGGCACTACTTTCTATTTGAAAACGATTGGCAGCTTTGGTTCATAGGCAAGGAGGAAAAATGAAAAAACTGATACTGTTTTCCGGTTTGTTTTTGCTGATTGGCAATGTTGCTTCAGCCGAAGATTTGAATCTGCAGGATATAGACAGTCAGGCGCGCATGGAGCGTCCGAACACCAATTCTATTATGTTCCGCCGCAATGCCGACCAATACCGCCAGCTGAGCGATGAAGAAAAAGCCGATATCGCCGCCCGCCGCGAAGAAGTCCGCAAAATGCGTCTGCAGCAAGAGGAATATGCCCGCCGCCGCGCCGAAGAAGAAGCCCGCCGCCGGGCGATGGAAGAGGCTCAGAAAGAAGCTGAACGGCGCCGCGCCGAGGCTCTTAAGCCGATTACCTTATATGAAAATAAGCTGAAAATTTATGCTTTGGTTAACGGCGAAGTTATTACCAGCAGCGATATGCAAAGCCGGATTAACGCTTTTATTTTAATGACCGGAATTCCATATAATCAGCAGACTAAAGCCATGATAACCGGCAAAGTTCTGCAGTCGGCGATTGATGAAAAGCTGAAAATACAGGAAGCCGAAAAAAATAAAATAAAAATAAGCCAAAAAGAAATTGACAAGGCTTTGCGCAAGTTTGAGCAAAGTAACAACATGCCGGCCGGACAGCTGAAAAAAATTCTGCAGGATGCTAAAGTCAGCGTAAAAGTCTGGAGTACGCAGATAGAGGCGGATTTAGCCTGGCAGAAGCTGATTGCGCAGAAAGGCTATAACGAAGTTAATATCGGCGAAAGCGATATTAACAAGGCTTTGGCCGATATTAAAAACGACCAGAAAAAACAGAAATTTATGGTTTCGGAAATTGTTATAGATAAAAAAGATGCCAAAGATTTAAATCAGCTGGTAGAAAATCTGCGCCACGACCCGCGTTTTGAGCTTTATGCCATGCAGTTTTCGCAAAGTCCGAGCGCGGCTAACGGCGGTCATTTGGGCTGGGTAAGCAAAGGCAAGCTGCCCTCGGTTTTGGAAAATTCGGTGCTGAAGATGAAAGACGGAGATGTTTCTGACCCTATTGCTTACGGAAAAGATTTCTATATCTTAAAATTGGAAAAAATCTTTAATCCGGCAATAGATAAACCGGAAATTCCGTCCCGCAAAGAAGTTAAAAGTTTTTTGGAAAATAAAAAGCTGGAAGAATATTCTAACCGCTATATCAAAAACCTGCGCAGCCGCGCGCTGATTGAAAAGAAAGTATAATGACAGAGCTTCTTTCTTTGCGCGAAACGGTTGACCGTTATGGCTTAATGGCAAAAAAAGCCTTAGGGCAGAATTTTTTGCTTGACCAGAATATTACAGATAAAATCATCCGCAGTTCTTTGGAGGCGCGGGGCTTGGCAGATTTTTCCGGCGAAGATGTTTTTGAAATCGGTCCCGGTCCCGGCGGGCTGACCCGCGCGGTGCTGAAAGCGAATCCGCACAGCTTTACGGTTATAGAAATGGATGAACGCTGCATAGAAATTATGCAGGAACTGCAGGCGGTTTACGGCAGCAAGCTGCAAATTGTCAACGGAGATGCGCTGAAGTTTGATTTCGGGCAGAAAACGGAATATCCTAAAAGCATTGTCAGCAATCTGCCGTATCATATATCCGTGCCGCTGCTGCTGGGGTTTTTGCAGCAAATGTGGCAGTTTAACAGTCTGACGCTGATGTTTCAAAAAGAAGTGGCGGAGCGGATTTGCGCCGAGCCGAACAACAAAAATTACGGACGGCTGTCCGTTATCTCTCAGCTGGTCTGCAAAGTTAAGCTGCTGTTTAATCTGAATCCGAGCTGTTTTGTGCCGGCGCCTAAAATCTGGTCTTCGGTGCTTTTATTTACGCCGCAGGAAAATATGCCGTCAGCCGAAGAATTGCAAAAGCTGGAAAAAATTACGGAAGCAGCGTTCGGACAGCGCCGCAAAATGATTCGCCAAAGCCTGAAAAGCCTGCCGAATTTAGAAAAAGCCTGCGCGGCTGCCGGTGTGGCTTTAACAGACAGAGCCGAAAATATTACGCCTGAACAATATTTGATTTTGGCGCAAAATATTTAAGCAATCTCTTGTTTTTTATAAAAATGTTAATATTTTTTCCGTAGCCTGTAAAAGGTTAAAACTTTTTAGGATATCGCAAAATGCACACAATTCATACGCTGATTTTGGACCTGACGCTCATCACGATTTATGCGGCGATTGTTACTCTGCTGTTTAAAAAATTAAAGCAGCCGACGGTGCTGGGCTATATTTTAGCCGGTATTTTGGCGGGTCCGTATTTTGATTTGCTGCCGACGGTGACGGATAGAGAAAATCTGAGCCTGTGGGCGGATATCGGCGTGATTTTCCTGCTGTTCGGCTTGGGATTGGAATTCAGTTTTAAAAAGATGATTAACGTGGGCAAGGCGGCGATGATTACGGCTAACGCCAATATTCTGTTTATGCTGTTTCTGGGCTATAACACCGGCTTGCTGCTGGGCTGGACAACTATGGACAGCTTCTTTTTAGGCAGTATGATTTCCATGTCGTCAACTACGATTATTATTAAAGCTTTTGACGATTTAAATATTAAAAAACAAAAATTTACGGATTTAGTATTCGGCGTGCTGGTGGTAGAAGATTTAGTGGGCATTCTGCTGCTGGTGCTGCTGCCGACAATCGCGCTGGGGTCTACTATTGACAGCGAAGCGCTGCTGTTCAGCACCGGCAAGCTTATTTTGTTTTTAGTTTTGTGTTTTGTAACCGGTATATATCTGGTGCCGACGCTTTTAAAGAAAATTGACAGTTTTTTAAATGATGAACAGCTGCTTTTAGTGATGATTGCCTTGTGCTTCGGTATGGTGGCGCTGGCTAATTATTCGGGATTTTCTTCGGCTTTGGGTGCTTTTATCATGGGGTCTATTTTAGCCGAAACGCCGCTGATTGAGCGTATAGAAAAAACGATAAAACCGCTTAAGGACTTTTTCGGCGCTGTCTTTTTCGTTTCGGTCGGCATGATGGTTAATCCGGCGATGTTTATTGAATATGCTTGGCCGATTTGCGTTATTACTTTTATTGTTATGGCAGGAAAAGTTGCATTTTCATGCTTTGGCTTTATTGTCTCCGGACAGCCGCTGAAAACCTCGGTTCTGGGAGCTTTTTCGTTGGCTCAGGTCGGCGAATTTGCTTTTATTATCGCCAGCCTCGGCATGAGCTTGGGCGTGCTGCACAAGCAGGTTTATCCGATTATTGTGGCCGTTTCGGTCATCACGACTTTCTTTACGCCGATGATGATTAAATTTGCCGAGCCGATGTTTAATGTAATTAAGCGCTATCTGCCGGAAAAATGGCAGGAATTTTTAGCCAAGCATGTTGCCGGACAAAAGGAAACCAAAAGCGAAGAGCGTTTGTGGAATATGCTGCTGAAAAACTATCTGCTGCGGCTTATTTTGTTTATTATGATTAACTATGCCGTGATTGGTTTTTCAAATTATTTTGTGCGTCCGTGGGTGCATCAATATCTGCCGAATATGGCGGCGCGGGCGGCAGTTACGGCTATCACTCTGCTGCTGATGTCGCCGTTTTTAAAGGCTCTTATCGGCTGGGAAACAATCTTGCCTGTAGTGCTGTCAGAAAAATTCCGTCCGCTGTCAGAAACAGCTCATCAGCTGTTTAAGGTCAATATCTGCGAAAATAAAATGGTGCAGAAAGTTAAAGATACGCTGAGTTCCTGCGAAAGCGAAAATATCAAAAATCTGTTTGTTTCAAACAATCAGGTAGCGACGGTTTATTATAAGCTGTGGAAAGCTAAAAAAGCCAATCGGCTGCCGCTGCTGTTTTTAACCAGTTTCCGCATGCTGATTGTCTGTTTCTTTATTATGACGGTAGTTCATCAGTTTTTAACCGAAAACAGCAAGGTTATTTTTTGTCTGGTGCTGATTTCTTTGGTTATGCTGTCGCAGTCGCGCTGGCTGTTTGAACAATATATGAAAATTGAAAAACAGTTTTTGGATAATCTGAACGGCGGTGCTGAAAAAGAAGCCGAAACCAAAGAGATTAAAGAAGAAAAATAAACTTCTTCCTGCCGTAAAGTAAAAATAATTTTAATTTAATGAAATTAGATGGCTGTTTTGTCAAAAGTGTGTAAAAAAAACGACCGTTTAAAAGGGACAGTTTTTAGGCTGTTTTTAGTAATGTAACAGAGGTTGCTAAAATTTGCAATAACTTTTTATATTTGCGATATTTTTTGTGGTTTCGTGAGAATTTTCAGCGTCTTGTTTGGAGTGTGTAAAAATAACGGTCGTTTTTTTT
>CAVKTH010000008.1:0-35068 GCA_963659495.1 Bacteroidaceae bacterium
AACGAGGTACACGAGCGAGAAAAGCGCTAGTAGTGACCCGACAGGCAAACCCGCTTGGCAGAAGCATGATTGAAATGCTCGGAGTCCTCGCTATTATCGGAGTTCTTAGCGTTGGAGGCATCGCTGGATATTCCAAAGCTATGGAGCAATTTAAAATTAACAAGACTATTGATGAATATGCTTATTTGATTTTTGGTATGATGGAACATATGCAAGATATAAAAAAGCTTAGCAATGGTACAAACATAAACATTTTTTTACAAGATATAAATTTAATACCTAAAAATTGGTCTGCCTCTAATCAAGACTCCTTGGGAAATATTATAAATATTTTTCTTCGTAATAACAGATTGACTATGGATTTATATTTAGGAGGCTTTAAATTGAATGAAGATGGTGCTTCTGTTTCTGCGAATTTTTCTCACGGTTTATGTGAAAAATTTATGCAAAATATAGCTCTGCCTTTACACTCTTCTTTATACAATGTTTGGATTCATAATGTCGCCTATATTTTTTACGGCGATGAATATTGTAATGGTACTGATAAAAAGTGTTTCAACCAAATATCTCTAACCGATATCAATAAATATTGTTCGGGATGTGCTTCAAATAAACAATGCGCAGTTGTTTTAGAATTTTAAAGTAAACCCCGCCAGCTTATTGTATTTTGACGGGGTATTTTTCTATAACTTTTTCCAAGTTGTGCCGGTTGGGCTGTCTTCCAGTACGATTCCGCGTTCTTTCAGCTCATTGCGGATAGCGTCGGCAGCTGCCCAATCTTTGTTCTTTTTAGCCTCGGCGCGTTTGGCGATTAAAGCTTCTATTTCGGCATCATCCTCCGAAGCCGCACCTTTAAACCAGCTTTCAGCGTCATTATACAAAAGTCCCAGCATATAAGCATTTGCCATAAGCTCAGATTTGTATTTTATACGCTCTTCTCTGGTTTCGGCTTTGTTTAAATTGCCTAAAGTTTCATGCAGATAAGACAAAGCCAGCGGAGTGTTTAAATCATCTGACAGCGCCGCTATCACTTTTTCGCTCGGCTCTGTTTTTTCTGCCGGAATATCAGAGTTTTTCAGTAAAGCATTATAGAACTTATCCAAAATCGCCTTAGCCTGTTCCAAACCCTCAAACGTAAAGTTAAACGGCTGATGATAGTGGGTAGTCAAAAACAGCAAGCGCAAAGCTTCTGCCGGATATTTAGCCAATATTTCATCAACAGTATAGAAATTGCCTAAGGATTTGGACATTTTAACACCGTTAATCATCAGCATGCCGGTATGCACCCAGTAATGGGCAAAATGCGTCCCCGGGTAGGCGCAGCAAGACTGCGCGCATTCATTTTCGTGGTGCGGAAAAATCAAATCCGAACCGCCGCCGTGAATATCAAAGTCATTGCCCAGCAGTTTAGAACTCATCGCCGAGCATTCCAAATGCCAGCCCGGACGTCCGTAACCCCAAGGGCTGTCCCAACCCGGCTGATCGGCTTCCGACGGCTTCCACAAAATAAAGTCGGCCGGATTCTTTTTATAGTCGGCAACTTCAACCCGCGCGCCGGCAACCATTTCTTTCATAGAGCGGCCGGATAAAAAGCCGTAGTTCGGCATGGAATCCACATCAAACAAAACTTGCTTGTCCGCAATATAGGCGTGGCCATTTTTCAGCAGCAATTCCACCAGTTTAATCATCTCCGGAATATATTCAGTCGCGCGCGGACGGTAATTCGGCGACAGAACATTCAGTTTTTTCATATCGTCAATATACCAGTTATAGGTCTGCTCCGTAATTTCACGGATAGATTTTCCGGTTTCTTTGTGCTTGTTTAAAATTTTATCATCCACATCGGTAATGTTAGAAACATAAGTAACATGCTCTTTGCCGTAAACATAGCACAGCAAACGATACAAAACATCATACACCACCGGAGTTTTTGCATTGCCTAAATGCGCTTTGTCATAAACAGTCGGTCCGCAGACATACATACGCACATTGTTTGCGTCAATCGGAACAAATTTATCCTTACGCTGTTTCAAAGTATTGTGCAAATATATTTCCGGCATTTTATCCTCCTGTTATTCCTAAATTTAAGCTTTTTGCCCCAGCAAACGCTTTTTAGCTTTTTCATAGCCGATTAGCGGCAGCAGAGTTTTGAGTTCCGGTCCGTCGTCCAAAGCCGTCAAAGCCTTGCGCAGCGGATGAAACAGCTCGCGTCCTTTTTTGCCGCTCTGAGCTTTTAGGGCAGACAGCCATTCCTTAAACGTATTTTCAGTCCAAGGCTCTGCCGGCAGCAATTCCGCCGCTAAATCGGTTAAGACCTTATCTTCAATAATCGGCGCAACTTCTTTATGGCAGATATCTTCCCAAACTTTAACATCATCCACCACATTTAAGTTAGCGCGCACGTCGTTCCAGAATGTTTCATCGGCAGCAATGCGGTCTTTTACCAGACTATACGGCATAGAGCGCACAACTTTGGTGTTGAAATGCTTCAGCTCTTCTTCATCAAACTTCGGCTGAGAACGTCCCAACTTACCAAAATCCAAAGATTCTGCCAGTTCGTCTAAAGAGTAATACGGCTCTATAGCGTCAGAAGTGCCGAGTTTTGCTAAAAATGAACAAATCGCCATAGCTTCTACGCCCTCTGCTTTTAGCTCGCGCACGCCCAAGCTGCCCAAACGTTTAGAAAGCTTGCCCTCAGTACCGGTCAGCAGCGGCAAGTGGGCAAAAGTCGGAACTTTGCCGCCGATAGCTTCAAACATCTGAATCTGCGAGGCGGTGTTGGTGGTATGGTCTTCGCCGCGCACAATGTGCGTAATGCCGAAATCGCTGTCGTCAATGCAGGACGGCAGATGATACAGATAGCTTCCGTCTTCGCGGATAATAATCGGGTCGCTGAGCTTTTCAGCCTCATAGCGGCAATGTCCGCGCACAATGTCGTCCCATTCAATCACGCCGTCCAGCAGCTTAAAACGATAGTGCGGCTTGCGTCCCTCGGCTTTGAATTTTGCCAAATCTTCGGCTGTATAATGCAAAGCCTGACGGTCATACACCGGAGCCAAACCTTTTGCCATAGCGCGTTTACGCTTAATTTCCAGCTCTTCCGGAGTTTCATAGCAGGCGTAAATTCTGCCCTCTGCCATAAGCTTTTCTTTAACTTCATTATAGCGGTCAAAACGAGCCGACTGGCGGGCTTCTTCGCTCCACTTAAAGCCAAGCCATACCAAGCTTTCGCGCATGACGTCCTCATATTCTTTTTTAGAACGCAGGCGGTCGGTATCATCAATTCTCAGCATAAATTTACCGCCGAGTTTTTTAGCCAGCAGCCAGTTAAATAAAGCCGTTCTGGTGTTGCCTATGTGCATGAAGCCGGTTGGGCTTGGTGCGAATCTTACTTTTATTTCAGACATTTATTTTCCTATTTTTTGCGCAAATTTAATTTAAAATCTTTGCGTATCATATAAAGGTTATTTGCGGATTTCAACCCTAAAATGCGCCGGAATCCAAGTTTTGTTGATTTTTTTGCTCGTTGTCGCGGGTTATGGTTTGCAAATCTTCCAAAAACCAGTCTATATCTTCATCGCTGTCTTCATATATCATCTTATAAAAGCGGTCGCGGAAAGCCAAAAGCAGGCTGCTGGAGCCGATTTTTAAATCCCGCACCTGCAGCAGCCCGTTTGTCTTGGCAATGCTGAACAAAACGTTAAAGCCGTTCTGCGCCTCATCAGCGCTGAGCTTTTTAAGTTTTATAACACACCACACATCGGCGCCGGTTTTGGTCGGCAAAACTTTAGATACGGAAAACGCTATATCGCCCTCGCCTAAATTCAGCGGATATCCTTTATACAGACTGTTGATGTATTGCTTAAACAGCGGAACATACATATTTTGCTGCTCCGGCGTCATCTTTTTCCAATATTTGCCGACAGCGAATTTAGCGGCGTGGTCTAAGTCTATATCTTTATAAAAAATCTCATCCAACGCCTTATATTTGCGGGCTAAATTGGTGTCATTAAGAATATGTATAATCTGATTGCCTTTGGAATCTGCCCACTTTTTAGCCTCTTCAGCATTGATTTTTTCTGCCGCAAAAACCTCTGCCGACGTAAACAAAACTAAAAAAAATATAATAAGTCTTAAGAAAACTTTCATCTTTATTTTATATCCTATAAACTGCATTCATAGATGTAGATTAACACAAAAATGGTTAATAAGATGAAAAAATTTTTAAAATTCGGCGTATTATCCGCTTTTTTACCAATGCTGTCGCAGGCTCAGCCGCTTCCGCAGTTTCAAGAACCGGTTTATTATGAAGCTCCGGCCTATTATCATCCGCTGGCGCCTCAGGTTCAGCAGCAGCGCAGTCCGATTGAGCAAATGGTCTGGAACAACAAAGTCCGCTGCGGCAGCGATATGAGCGTAAAAACCTACGCCAGCAAAGAAGACGGCGTCTGGAGCGGCATTGACGCCGATTTATGCCGTATCATCGCTCAGGCCTTGTTAGGCGACAACAAAAAAATCCAAATGGTTAATGTGTCGCAAAAAAACATGTCGCGGGCTTTAGACGAAGACCGGATTGACGTGATGCTGAGCGGCGGAGCTTATTCGGCCAAAACCGAGACCTCCCGCCAAGCCCTGAGCGCCGGATTTTTATATTATGACCACCAGATGCTGATGGTGCATAAAGACGATTCGGACGACTTGGAAAATTACCGCGGCAAAAAAATCTGCATTTCCACCGATTCTGACTATTACAAAAATTTTGACGACTACAACATGAAATATAATCTAGGTATTAAATATTTAACTTTTAACACCCTGAAAGAAGCTAAAGAAGCCTTTTTGCTAAACCGCTGCCAGATGATGACGGCCAGCGGACTGATGCTGCACGGAATTCTGCGCGACTTGCCGGGGGCTAACGCTAAAGTTCTGAAGCAGGAAATTGCCCTGCATCCGGTTTATGCCTATGTACAGCGCGACAATGCCGAGCTGCGCTTGGCGCTTAAATGGATTTTCAATGCGCTGTTTTTGGCCGAACAATATGATATAAATGTGCAGAATCTGGAATTTTATTCCACCAACGACAATCCGGAAATCCGCAATTTGCTCGGCGACGACGAACAGCTGTGGACAGACCTGAAAGTAAAGCCGCATTGGCTCAAAGAAATCATTTCGCTGCTTGGCAACTACCGCGATATTTTTGATAAAGATTTGGGACGGGATTCCGAATATCAGCTGAAACGCGGCGAAGGAAAACTGGTCAAAGACGGCGGCACCATCTACCCATTGCCGTTTATGTGAATATGATATTTGTGAAAAAATTATTTTATACTAAAAAAATGCTTGCTTTTTGCAATAAAACTGTGTATCTAATATCAGAACATTGTTAAAAGCAAGTGTTATAGGGGTATAGCTCAGTTGGTAGAGCATCGGTCTCCAAAACCGAGTGTCGTGAGTTCAAATCTTACTGCCCCTGCCAAAACAAAACCGCCATCGTGGCGGTTTTTTGTATTTTTGCAGATTTCAGAAAATCATCTTTACATTTCCGCATTATTCCATTAAAATAATTCTTGGATAAGTAATAGCTTATTTAGGGCGTGAGAACCCTTTTGAATAAAGATAGTCGTGCGCAAACGACTTTAAATATGTGTGCCGATTTCCGTTGGACGGATGTCGGCTAAATAAGGCTATGAGCTGAATAAGCCGAGCCGTATTCATCTTTATTCTACGGTTTCTCAACATCCGCCCGCCATTTTGTAGCGGGTTTTGTTTTTATATACAACAAATTAAACGGAGGTTAGAAATATGTATAAGAATTTTGAAAAAGGCCGTTCTATGATAGGAATGCTCGGCGTGCTGGCGATTATCGGGGTGCTGAGTGTCGGAGGAATCGCCGGTTATTCAAAAGCGATGGAGAAGTGGAAAACCAACCGCGCCATAGAAGATTACAGTTTGCTGATACATGGTCTTTTAGAGCATATTGACGACATACATAAACTGCCGCAGCCTGACCCTGTTGGACTTACAGAAATAGCAAACTCGCTTAATTTGATTCCCAATACTTGGGAAATTTTGAATGAAGCATGTCTGCATGATGCTTACGGCAATACTATCAGTTTGAGGGTACATCGTCAAGAAGGAGATATGCCGGCCAGAATTTCTTTTGACTTACAGCTTGGCGGCATTCAAACCGCCGACAACGGCTCCTATTCTCCGGCATTTTCTGTACGCCTGTGCCGCTCTCTGTTTACAGATTTGATTATGCCGATAAATTCTTCAATTTGGGCAACAGCAGTTAATCAAAAGAAAAGCGGGTGGATAAACTATTACAGCAATAGCTGGTGCGGCGGCAATAATAAATGTTTAGGAGACTTGACTATCACGCAAATAGACGATTTATGCCGCTCTTGCGATGGAAGCAAAGAGGCTTGCAGCGTAAATATAAGTTTTTAAAATTGCCATAGCATTCTGCTATTGACTTATGGAGTGAGACTGGTGTAGAATAAATGCTGTAAATAACTTAAAAATGAGGAAAGAAAGATGAAAAATAAGCTAAGCAAAGGTCTCTCTCTCTCTCTGCAAATCCTGAACATCTGATTATAGGCGCTTTTTCTGCCGCTCAGTACGTTTTTGCAGGGTTTGGCAGAAAAATTGACACTTTCGGTAATAATACATTCAGAACAAAAATAACAGCCTCGCACTTTACTCTGCGGTCATTGCGAGCAAAGCGAAGCAATCTATTAACCAACACTAAGTCAGCGCCTCTAGCACCAGTCATTCTAGGTCTTGTACCTAGAATCCTGTTCCAACAAGGCACTAACCTAGTTAATAAATTAGCCATATTATTGCATAAGTGCTGGAGTAGCATGTTCAGTGCCTTTTGCACGTTCTTTAAATACCCCTCACCCGAGGCTTACACCTCACCCTCTCCCGCACGGGGCGAGGGTTTGCACCGCCCTTGGTGTGACAAGATACTAGGCACAGGGCCTAGAATGACTGGCGGCAGAGGCGCAAATTCCTTTGGGAGAAGCATGATAGAAATGCTCGGCGTTTTAGCAATCGTCGGCGTTCTCTCTGTCGGCGGAATTGCCGGGTATTCCAAGGCGATGGAGCAATTCAAAATCAATAAAGCGACTGAGGAATATGTACATTTAATGTATGGACTATTGGAATATTTACCGGATTTTCAAAAGAACAGCAAAGGCAGCGATGACGATAACGACCGGCTTGTTGATTTTGTGATGGCTGCCCAGCTGGTGCCGCCGACTTGGACGCAGCTGAATAATCGTTCGCTTTTAGACGCCTATGGCAACAACCTGAATATTTTCTCACGCAATAACCGTTTAGTTGTAGATTTATTTTTGGGCGCACAAACAAACCCGGGAGGCAGCGGTTCATATTCCATCAACTTCCCGGCAAAATTATGCGTGCAGTTATTTGAAAATTTAGCTATTCCCTTAAAAGAATCATTATACGAAGCTTATTATATCAATAATCCGGGGACGGCTTATATTTTTTACGGCGACAATTATTGCAGCAAAGACCGGGATTGCCTTAATACTTTATCCTTAAGCCGTGTAAACGAACTCTGCAGCTATTGCCCGGCGGATAAGAATTGCGGCATAATTTTTGAGTTTTAAGAATAAAAGTAAAACAGCTGCAGCCCTCTTTTCGGGTTCGCATCCCTTACCCGCCGAAATAACAAAAAAAGCCCGCCTAAAGGCGCTTAAAACTAATAAATATTATTTATAGAGGGGATTGGCTGCGCTATCGCTTCGCCGCTGCGTCCTCGCTCGGCGATGCCTCACCGGCGTACTTCCGTCCGCCTCTCGTCCTTGACGAACCCTCTTTTCGGGTTCGCATCTCTTACCCGCCGGAATAACAAAAAAAAGCCCGCCTAAAGGCGAGCTTTTTTTTGTTATTGGCGGATAGAGAGGGATTCGAACCCTCGATACCCTTTAGAGGTATACACGATTTCCAATCGTGCGCCTTAGGCCACTCGGCCATCTATCCAAAACAATCGGTATATTAACCGATTATTTTTGTTTCGCAACACTTTTTTGCAAAAATTATCAGTAATATGGGATAATTCTTGACGGGTTGCCGTTAATCAGCATACATCTTTGACCGGCGGCAATCAAATTATCCGTACCTTGTGTTACGCTGTAAGTCTGACCGCTGTCAGTTCTAACCACATATTCATAACCGCCCTGCGACATAATGCCTTTTTCTGCCACATTGCCGACTAAAGCACCGGCTGCTGCACCGCCGATAGCGCCCAAAATGGAAGCGCTTTTGCCGTGACCGATGGTAGAACCGGCCACACCGCCGGCAACGCCGCCCAAAACGGTTCCGGTTCCGCCGCTGCTGTTTACATTAACCGAACGAACGGATAAAACCGTGCAAGGGAATGTGCTGCTGGCTTGTCCGACAGATGAATAGCTGTAGTCGTTGCTGCCGATGCTCGGCGCACAGGCCGCCATTGCTAACAAAGCCGGTAATAAAAATGATAATTTGTTTGTCATCTTGATTCTCCTAAATTAAACTTCCTACATAATTATCTATATGAAAACATTTGTCAAGACTGGACAATTAAAGATGAATGTTATATAGTGCAAAAGATTTTGTAAATTTATTTAATTAGAGGGTAAAATGTTAAAAAGGACTAAAATCAAACAACTGCTCGCCTCTGAGACAACTCTGGATGAAGTTCTGCTCAAAGGCTGGGTTAAAACAAAACGCGATTCTAAAGATTTTTCTTTTATAGAAGTTAATGACGGCTCTTGCCTGAAAAATATTCAGGTTATCGCCAATAATACCCTTTCTAATTATAATGACGTTAAAAAACTGACAACCGGCTCATCGGTGGCAATTAAAGGCGCCTTGGTAGAATCTGCCGGCGGCAAGCAAAAATATGAAGTTGTGGCAAAAGAAGTGACAATTTACAGCGTTGCTCCAGACGATTATCCGCTGCAGAAAAAAGGCATGAGCGATGAATTTTTGCGCACGGTTGCCCATTTGCGTCCGCGCACCAACAAATACGGAGCTGCTTTCCGTGTTCGCTCCCGCTTGTCATACGCCATTCACAACTTTTTCCAAAGCCGCGGTTTTGACTATGTGCATACTCCGCTGATTACTGCTTCCGACTGCGAGGGCGCCGGCGAAATGTTTCAAGTAACAACTTTAGACCTGAAAAATCCGCCGAAACTGCCGAACGGAGAAGTTGACTACAGCAAAGATTTCTTTGGCAAAGAGGCTCGCTTAACGGTTTCCGGTCAATTAAACGGCGAAATGTTTGCCTGCGCCTTGGGCGATATTTATACTTTTGGTCCGACTTTCCGCGCCGAAAACTCCAACACGCAGCGCCACGCCGCCGAATTTTGGATGATTGAGCCGGAAATGGCGTTTGCCGATTTGGCCGATGATATGGATTTGGCTGAAGACATGGTGCGCTATTGCGTTAAAGATATTATGGAAAACTGCGCCGATGACTTGGATTTGTTTGAAAAATTTGTTGACCCGACATTGAAATCTACGCTTTCAAACATTGTTGAAAACGGCTTCGCGCGCATTACATACTCTGAAGCGATAGAAATTATGAAAAAGTCCGGCCGCAAGTTTGAATATGAACCGGAATACGGTATTGATTTGCAGACCGAACACGAAAGATTTTTGGCGGAAGAACACTTTAAGCGTCCGGTAATTGTGCGCGACTACCCGAAAGAAATCAAAGCCTTTTATATGCGCTTAAACGATGACGGCAAAACCGTGGCCGCTATGGACGTTCTGGTTCCGAGAATCGGCGAGCTTATCGGCGGTTCGCAGCGTGAAGACCGCTATGATGTTTTGGTATCGCGTATTAAAGAGCTGGGAATGGATATCGCTAATTATTCGTGGTACTTGGATTCGCGCAAATACGGAAGCGTGCCGCACGCCGGATTCGGCTTGGGCTTTGAGCGTATGATGATGCTGGTAACCGGTATCGCCAACATCCGCGACACCATTCCGTTCCCGCGTACTCCTAAATCAATCAGTTTCTAAGGAAAAAGCATGAATAAAAAACTGTTTACTTTTCTGACTTTTGCTGCATTTCTGCTGGCTTTGCCGCTGCAGGCCGATGAAAACAGCCTGCACTATATAGAAAAAAACGGCATGAAAATTCCGCAGGCTGAGCTAAAGCCTGAAGACGACGCCTTTAATGCCGACACGGCAATTAAGCCGCTGAAAAAGCAACTGTCAGAAAGCGAACAGCAAACCGAGGACAGCTCCGATTTGGAATATATTGATGAATCGCAGGAGCTGCCGGATTTGCCTTGCGATTCGCCAAAGCTGAAACGTCAGGTAAAAGATTTTATTCTAAACAGCCTTAACCAGACTGATACCCATTCTGTCGCCGAAAAGCGCCGCCGGATTCTGACTGTGCGCAATTTGTCGGATTTTACAGATATAACGGATGAAAAGCTGAGCGGCAGCAAATATTTTAATGCCGCCGCAGCCAGCGCCTATTTGCGGATTAACCAAAAACGCACTATTAAGCATGTTTGCGAAAGCAAAAATGAAAACAGCAGCAAGCAGTTTCAAAATCTGCATATTCTGATATATCCGTACTTGAATTACTATAAGGTAGTTGTGGCAAATTTAGCCTATTCTACCGAGGCCATAGACAAAGCAACCTTTATTTATAACTGGTGAAAAAGTGAGCAATCCTGAGCATAAAGATATTGTTGTTTATGAACCGAAAACCAATCTTCCGGCTTTGTCGGAAGAAAACGGGCTGCATGCCTATTTAGAAACCATCCGCAAATTTCCGGTTTTGTCGGAAGAAGAAGAAAACCGCCTGTTGCGGGAGTTTAAAGAAAACGGCGATTTAGCGGCCGCGCAAAAACTTATAACTTCACACCTGCGCTTAGCCGTAAAAATAGCCCTGACCTACCGCCGCTACGGGCTTCCGGCTGCTGATTTGATTTCTGAAGCCAACATCGGGCTGATGCAGGCGGTAAAAAAGTTTGATATCAACAAAAATGTAAGACTTTCCACCTACGCCATTTTATGGATTAAAGCGGCGCTGAATGACTTTGTTCTGCGTTCGTGGTCGCTGGTTAAAATCGGCACAGTGGCAGCGCAGAAAAAGCTTTTTTATAACTTGGGGCGGATTAAAGCCCGCTTGGGAATTTATGAAAATAAAGAGCTGGAACCGTCTGTGGTTAAGCAAATCGCCCAAGAATTAGTGGTAGATGAAAAAGACGTGATAGAGATGAATCAGCGCATCGGCGGCGACACCTCTTTAAACACGGCTGCGCATAACAACGACGATGAACAAGTAGAAAAAATAGACCTGCTGGCCGACAAAACTCAAAATATTGAGGGACGGCTGGAGCAAAAGCAAGAAGCGGAAGTCCGCCGCAAAATTCTTTTAAGCTGCTTGTCTAAGCTGAATGAGCGCGAACAATATATCGTTAAAAACCGCATGCTTACGGATTCGCCGCAAACGCTGGAAGACATCGGCGCTAAATTCAACATCAGCCGCGAACGGGTTCGGCAAATAGAAAAAAAAGCGTTTGAAAAACTTTCTTCCGAAGTAAAAGCGGCAATGTCGGCGGCGGCTTAATATGTCTTTTTTTAAGGAAATAGTTCAAAAATTAGCGGCGGCAAAAATAGACAGCCCGCTGCTGGAAACCCGAGAAATTTTTGCCTTTATACTGCATAAACAGCCGGCGGAAATATACAGCGGCTGCGAAACCGGCGAGACTGAAAAACAGCAGATTCTTAAACTGGTTCAGCAGCGGCTGCGGCATTTTCCGCTGGATAAAATCATCGGACGGAAAGGCTTTTATAAAAGCGAGTTTATCACTAATGAAAGCGTGCTTTCTCCGCGTCCCGATACGGAAATTTTGGTAGAAAAAGCCTTGGCATTGCTGCCGCCAAGCAGCGATGCTGCGGTCTTGGACTTAGGAACCGGCAGCGGCTGCATTATAGAATCTATTTTGCAGGAACGCCCGAACCTGACCGGCACCGCGGCCGATATCTCTGAACAAGCTTTGCAGACTGCACGGCAAAATGCAAAAAATCTGGGAGTCAGCCACCGTCTTAAATTCATCCGTGCCGACTGGTTTGCTGCCGATTTTTCGGCGCATTTTCCGCAAAAATTTGCGATGATTGTCACAAATCCGCCGTATATTCCGCAGGATGACATAAAAAATCTGGATCCGGAAGTAAAAGACCATGACCCCTTGCTGGCTCTGAGCGGCGGCGCAAGCGGCTTTGACAGCTATAATAAAATTGCGGAACTGGCTCCGTTTTTGCTGCAGGACGGCGGCTGGATTCTGATTGAAGCCGGAATCGGACAAGCCCGGAAAATTGCCGATATTTTCAGCGCCCGCGGCTTAGTCCTAAAAGAAATTGCCGCCGATTTAGCGGGTATTGAACGCTGTGTAATTTTGCAAAAAAAAGTTGCACAATTATAAAAAAATGGCTATATGAACAATTAAAGAGCATTTTCTGTTCGCTCTTGAATGTTTTAATAACGTTGCCTTTGAGGCATTTTTGAATGGTTTTTATATGAAAAAATTAAACAGCAATAACAAGTTTCGCGGAAATGGGAATACGATTTATTCTCTTAATTATAAATTTGACAGCGTAAGTTCTGCCGGAAAGCTGAGCGGCACCGCGCTGGATTTGATAAAAAAATATAACGAGCTGGCAAAAGAGGCGCATAACAACGGCGACTATGTGCAAATGGAAGTTTTCCGCCAATATGCCGAACACTACCGTAAAATTGTGACGGAAATCAACGAACGCAAAAACCAAAACCGTGACGCTCAGCCGGCTCAGCAAACTGCGGGCAGCGGCGAAAATGCCGAAAATAAAACCGAAGAGCCGAAAGAAAATAAGCCTGCTGAAAATACCGGTCTGGTAGAAACCGAAGCCGCTGCTCCGGCGCCAGAATCTGCTTCTGAAGCCGCTCCGGCAGCTGAACCGGAAGCTAAACCGGCGGAAAAGCCGAGAAGACGCCGCAGCTTTACCGTCATAGACGTTGCAGCTAAAGAAAATGCTGAAACTCCGGCTGAACCGGAACCGGCCAAAGAAGAAGCTCCGGCCGCAGATGCTGCCGCCGAAAAACCGCGCCGCCGCATTTTAACCCGCCGCCGCACCGTTAAACAGCCCGAAGCCGAGGCCGAATAAAATGGATAAGCTGACACAGGCTTACGGCATAGCGCAGAATGCCGATGTTTCTACCCCAAAAGACAGCGTGGTGCTGTATAGTATCAGCTATTTGCCGACGCGTGAAAATAAAGATCTTGCCATGGCTTACCTGCAGAGTCATCCGGAATGCCGGACTTTGGACGATACGCCCTGCGGCAAAAAGCTTATTGCCTTAGGTCTGGAAACCGGCAGCGGATGCCCTGATACTGAAATTTTAAAAGTCTGGGCGCTGGCTTCAGCCCGCTTTATTGCGGCGGCGTCCGGCAATGTGACCGCCTTTGTAAAAAACGCCGACCCGCGCAGCACTTTTGTTTCGGTAGAACTGCCGCATATTTTGCAAAATCCGCAGATAAAGCTGATAAACGGGCAGGATAAGCATTTATTTGCCCAACAATTTGCCTTATAGCTCAAAAGACCGCCTGCACAGACGGTCTTTAAAATTATAGAAGGAATAAAACTAAAAGCCTAGTTTGCCGCATTGCCGGCTGCTGCCGGTGTATTTGCCGGAACAAACTGCACTTCTTCGGCTTCCAGAGAAGTCACATTGCCCTCTTTATCCACGGTTGCGGTAATCAAAACTTCGGCTTCCGGAGTAATGGTATTGCCCTGCACAAGGTCTTCGTCAATTTCAATATTAACGGTGCCGCTGTCGTCTTTAACCAGATAATTGTCATCGCCTAAATCTTGCACAATCACGCCCTGAATAACCACTTCAGCGTCATCCGGCAGATTATTTACATCAGAAATTTTGCTGACCGGCTTGGTTTCGGCTTTTGCCGCGTCTGCCGCCATGGCATTGGTGCTGAGCAAAGCAAGTCCGCAAACAGCCAGCAGGCTTAAAAATTTATGTTTCATATTTTTGTCTCCTCTCATAAAACTTTACGCATACGATATATAGGCAAAAAGCGGACTTTCAAGGCGGCCGTTATATTTGGTAATAAAAAGTGAAGCGGCGGGCGCTAAAATTTACTTCTTTTTTATGAATTATCCACTACAATAAACCCGAATTAACAGGAGGACATTATGGATAAAATTGTAAATAATGACGAACAGAAAGAACAAGAATACATCGGCGGGCTGATAAAAAAGGTCAGCGCCGCACAAAAGAAATTTGCCGCCTACACCCAAGAGCAGGTAGATGAAATTTTCCGCCGCGTGGCGCTCAAAGCCAGTTCGCTGCGTATTCCGCTCGCTAAAATGGCTGTGGAAGAAACCGGCATGGGCGTGGCCGAAGATAAAGTGATTAAAAACCACTTTGCGTCTGAATATATTTATAACCAATACAAAGACACCAAAACTTGTGGTATTATAGAAGAAGACAAAGAAAACGGGCTGATTAAATTTGCCGAGCCAATCGGCGTGATTGCCGGCGTTATTCCGACCACGAACCCGACTTCTACCGTGATTTTCAAATCCTTGATAGCCCTCAAGACCCGTAACGGCATCATTTTTTCGCCGCACCCGCGCGCAAAAAAATGCACGATTGAAACCGCAAAAATCATTTTGGAAGAAGCGGTAAAAGCGGGCGCGCCTAAAGACATTATCGCTTGGATTGACGAGCCGAGCCTGCCGCGCACTCAATACCTTATGCAGCAGGCAGATTTGATTTTGGCAACCGGCGGTCCGGGCATGGTTAAATCCGCCTATTCTTCCGGCACTCCGGCTCTGGGCGTTGGTCCGGGCAACACTCCGGCGGTTATTGATGAAACAGCTGACATTCAAATGGCTGTAAGTTCGGTTTTGATGTCTAAAACTTTTGATAACGGCATGATTTGCGCTTCTGAGCAGTCTGTAGTTGTCTGCGAAGCCGTGTATGATGAAGTTAAGGCAGAATTTGTAAAACGCGGCGCTTATATTCTGAACGCTAAAGAGCGCGAAAAAGTGGCTGCTACAATTTTGAAAGACGGACGTATCAACGCCGATATCGTCGGTCAGCCGGCAGCGAAAATTGCCGCAATGGCCGGTGTAAAAGTGCCGGAAAATACTAAAGTTATTATCGGCGAAGTTTCTAAAATCGGGGCGGAAGAGCCGTTTTCTTACGAAAAGCTTTCGCCGGTTTTGGCAATGTATAAAGCTAAAGATTTTGAAGACGCCATGGCGAAAGCCAAAGCCTTGGTGGAATTTGCCGGCTGCGGACACACTTCGGTTTTGTACACCAACGTACGCAATGACGACCGCATTAAACGCTACGGCGATGTTATGCCGACCGGACGTGTGATGATTAACTGCCCGTCGGCGCAGGGCGCTATCGGCGATATTTATAACTTTAGACTGGCTCCGTCTTTGACCTTGGGCTGCGGCTCATGGGGCGGCAATTCGGTTAGTGAAAACGTGGGAGTAAAACATTTGATGAATATTAAGAGTGTGGCTAAACGTGAAGAAAATATGCTGTGGTTCAGAGTTCCGCCGAAAGTTTATTTCAAGCCGGGATGCCTGTCTTTTGCTCTGAAAGAGCTGAAAGGGCGCAAAAAAGCCTTTATCGTGACCGACAAGCCTTTGTTTGACCTGGGTTACACTAAAAAATTAACCGATATTTTAGAGCCGCTGGGCATTCAGTATAAAATATTCAGCGATGTAAAGCCGGATCCGGATTTGTCAACCATTAACAAAGCCCGCGACATGGTAAACAGCTTTGAACCGGATGTGTTTATTGCGCTGGGCGGCGGTTCGCCGATTGACGCGACCAAAATTTTGTGGATTATGTACGAGCATCCGGAGCTGAAATTTGAAGATTTGGCACGCCGCTTTATGGATATCCGCAAGCGTATTTTTGAATTTCCGCCGATGGGGCAAAAAGCCGAAATGGTTGCGGTGCCGACAACTTCGGGTACAGGTTCGGAAGTTACGCCGTTCTCCATTATTACCGATGACGCTACCGGCGTAAAATATGCCATTGCCGACTATGCTTTGACCCCGACCATGGCGATTGTAGATACGGATTTAGTATTGACTATGCCGAAAGGTTTGTGTGCCGCTTCGGGTATTGACGTTATGACCCATGCGCTGGAATCATACGTTTCCAGCATGGCGACAGACTACACCCGCGGCTTGTCTATTGAATCTGGACGACTGATTTATGAAAATCTGATTAAATCATACGAAACCGGCGACGCGGAAGCCCGCGAAAAAGTGCATCATGCCGCAACGATTGCCGGTATGGCGTTCGCCAACGCTTTCTTGGGTGTTTGCCACTCCATGGCGCATAAGCTGGGCGCGGCTTTCCATATTCCGCACGGTTTCGCCAATGCTTTGCTGATTTGTCAGGTAATCCGTTTTAACGCCAACGATTGCCCAACCAAGCAGGCGACATTCCCGCAATATCGTTTTCCTAACACCAAAGCCGCTTATGCCGCCTTTGCCCGCGGTATCGGCTTAAAAGGCAAAACCGATGACGAGGCTGTAGACAACCTGATTAAAGCCTTGGAAGAAATGAAGCGCAAGCTCAATATTCCGGCTTCTATCCGCGAATGGGGCATTAAAGAGGAAGATTGGGAGAATGCTATGAAAACTCTGCCGGAATTGGCTTTTGACGACCAATGCACAGTTTCTAACCCGCGTTATCCGCTGTTTAAGGAAATTGAGCAGATGTATCGTTACGCTTATGACGGCGTGATTGATTTCAAACTGTAATTGTTGTTTATAACACACCGCACGGAGCAAGAAAATTTGCTCCGTGTTTTCTTTTATCCTTTAGCTGCCGACCTAGCCGAAAGTTTTATATTTTATTTGCTTATTTATATTTTCCGATGCCGGATTTTAGCAAGAGAAATCCCCGCCGAGAGGGGCTCTGCGGGGATTCTTTTTTACTGAGTATTAAAGGAAGTTGTATTTTTATGAGGTCAATACTCAGTATTCTCCAGACAAGTATGCTTTACCATACTTCATTGTACTTCAGGTTCGGATCGTTAAGACGATCTTGATATTTGGTATTTTTTCCCGAAACTTTCTCATATCCAATAGGCAGATCATCTCCCATAATATCTTGCATATATGAGTAACTATCAACATATTCTTCATAAGTGCCATTCCAAAAATCACCTGTTACTTTATTTGTACGGTCAAAGTAACAGTAAACTGTTGCATAACCTTCCAAAGTACCGCGCGCTACCGGAAACAGATTCCAATAAACATCTTTTTCACTATCTTTTAGAATAGGCTTTTGAGAACCTTTTGTCTCTTCACCATCTTTACCTGAATAGTTATAAGCAAAAGCTTCATATTGCGCCCCCGGGTACAAGAAGCCCATTATTGCCGACCAGCCTTGTGTATAGGTACCACTTTTCAACTCTTTAACCATAGATTTTAACCATGTACTTTGCTGAAAGACTAAAGGTTGAACTTGTCTTGGCGATGTTAAAACATACTGAGTTGTTTGACCATTACTAAAACTGATGGTATTATCATTTTTTCCAGAAACCGTAATATCGCCTGTGACATCAGCTTTAGTATATGTCGGTGAATTTGCCGGTTTAGCTTGGCTAGGACTAGGTGTATACGGAGCCACATAATACCCTGAATCATGTGCGGCGTTTGATGTATGTAGAGAACCCGCCTGCCCCATTTGGAAACCAGCCGGATTCAGCGTAATCACACGGCCGTACCCAGGAGGACATTGCGGAGCTGGAACTGCCCCTAAGAATGGAGAAGCCCAAGCATCTGCAGTTCCCAGATTTACATCAGTCTCTTTACTATGATCTTTCATTAGCCTTTTAGCTTCTGCATATGTATCAATTGCATCCAAACCACTTACATCACTCTCCAAAATAGTATTATTAACAACATAAATACCTTTGTTAATAAAGTCCGGCAGCACATCACTCAGACGGGCGCCGCCGCGGGTTGTCAGCTTAATATCGTGCATAACCGAGGTATAAGCCGGATTTACCATATATGTATCATATCTCTCTTTATTTCCTCCCTCATGAACAGTAGTGTTTTTAAATTCAGGAATTTTTTCACCGTTTGGTCCTGTATATGGCGAATTGTTAGCAACAAAACGTGAAGCTGCGATAACACCATTACCGCCAAAAGCACCTGGCTTATCTGTTCCACTAGCTACATTTCCGCCATGTACTTCTACATACCCCTTGCGGATATATACAGTACCGGCATCACTATCGCTATTATGGTTGTTTGTAGGTGTTGCCCCCTCTTCAATAGTTACAATTTTTTTATTTGCATCGCTTTTAATAAATTTTTTATCTTTATCCGTCTCATCTCGCAAAGCAATAATATTTACACCAGCATTAGTATTCATATCGCCAACATTGACAAACTCTACAGAAGTGTCTTCTCTTGAACCAACTGTTAAGCTTTTATCTGCCAGCTTTGCCTGAATACTGTCATTCCGCAGCATGAGAGTATTTTTATCAACTGTATCTTTCAACATTTGATTTTCTTTCTCCGGCTCATCCCAATAACTTGGCATATTGTTTGTAGCCTGCAAGATAACACCACCGCCGGAAACATTCATTTGGTCTCTGCCGCGAATATCAGTATTGAAACCATATAATTCTGTTACATAGTTCTTATTTCCATGCTTACGGCGTAAATTTAATTGCATAGGGTGTGCAGTATCAGACATAAAACCTTGATCTTCATCATCCAATCTTAAAAAGATGTTGTCTTTATTGAATACAGCCTGAGTACCGCTGCCAGTAGCTTCTCCCATATCTTTAGGATTTCTGATAATTACCCCGTCTTTATCCACGGTCATCCATTTGTTAGCATCATCAATATGCTCAGAGCCGACAGACAGAGAAGCTGCGCGGATTTTTTGAGTGTCCAGCTGACCGGCTGCGACCAAGCCCTCAAACTTGGCATTAGCACCGACTCGCATCGGAAAAGTAGGTTCTGTATTATAAGACAAGCTAGGAACATTAGTGCCGTCAGGCAGTTGTTTTACTCCGCCTTTCAACATAACGATTCTATCATTATCCGGTGTACCTGAATCGTTATTGCCCTTGTTTTGAACATACATCACATCGTCATCAAACAATGTCAATTTGCCATACGGAGCGTTTGCAGCAGATGATTTTATTATGATAGCGTGATTGCCGTCTGTTCTGCCCGGATAGCGGTCTACAGCACCGATAGTAACGGTATCCCAGTTGCCCAAGCTGTTAGCTAAGGCTACATTCTTATCATTTTCCAATGTACCTCTAATTCTGGTATTACCGGTTTCTTTATCCATTTCAACCCGGAAGTTGCCATCTTCCATGTTACCATAACCTAACTTAGTGTCTGTAACATAAAATTGCTCTTGAGCAGCCTGCAAAGTACCAACGGTTTTAGTATTGCCGGTATCTTTATCAATTTCAAAATTAAAGCTATCATCAACTATTTTTCCATAGCCTAACTTTGTATCTGTAACATAAAAATTTTCGTGAGCAGCCTTTAATGCACCTGTAATAAGGGCATCAGTAGCATTACCTCCGGCACCCTCAATATATAAACCATATCTTGATGGTGTATCTGGATTATTTTCATCAGGCGCTTTCTCAGCACCAACAATCAAACTTTTAATATTGCGGATGCTGAAAGTATCTGCTGCTGCTTTATTTTTATACACATCATCTGTTATTGGGGCATTACCCATATACAAATCTGTGCGCATAGTATTCTTCCACTTGGTTGAGTAATCCGCATCGTCATCGTCGCGGCCGCGCTGCAGATATTTATCCATATCAATTTCATTGCCTGTTGCCGCGTTAATCGTATCTGCCGAAGCCGTCACAATAGAATATTCATTGGCTCCGGAACCGCTGGTCGGGAACACTTTATTAAAAGCATCGCCCTCAAGTTTCCAGATACCGCCGATACCGCGCGCCTTGCCGCTTTCGGTCACATAGCCGCCGCTGGCGCCCACCAGAGAAGCAATACGCGATGTCCGCTCTTGGCCGATGCCGTTATCGGCGTTTGCCTTGGCCGGAAACAGCGCAAAAGTCGTCAGATTGTTGTCATTCTTGGCAATGGCGAGTTCCGGAAAATCGTAGTTATACAGCGCCTTGTTCATATTAAATCCATACGGCAGATACGGTTCAATCTGCGCTCTGGTAATCGGGCGGTATTTGTTCGCATCGCCCTCGGCTTTGTTCATATCCGAAATAATGGTGGAATAGTTGGCGCCCACATAGTCGTTTGCCGCATTCATAATGGTGCGGATGGTGGTAGCGGAGTTGATATCTTCCACTTCCATAGTGCGTTCGGCCGACTTTTTATACATTGTCGGCGTTACAACGGCGATTAACCCCAGCATGGCAAGGGCTTCAATCATCAAGCCGCCTTGCTGCATGATAGTTTTTTTATTGTTACGGCGTTTCATCTGCGTTCTCCTTATAAAAAGTCTAATTACTGCCGCTGTTCAGAGTCTTGCAATGCAGGCTGACGTCTGAAGTGCGGTAGCGGTCTATGGCAAACAGGCACGGCGTTCCGGCCTGACATTGCTCCTTAAATTTTACGGACGGGGTATAAGTCGCGGCAAAAAAGGCACTCGGAAAATTAAATTTTATGTATTTTGCCACAGATTTATTACCCTCTTTTTCATAGGCGGTCTGTATAGCCGTGCGCCCCACCAAATGACAGGTGGAATTGTCGCACCACAGCCAGCCCATATTTTTCACTCCCGAAAGCTCTTTTGCCAAAAAGTTGGTAAAGCTCGGCAGCGGAGCGGCAACTTCTACCTCTGTAGAAGTCTCGCCCTCGTTCATTGTAACTTTGGTTTTGGTCTTAGAAACCCAGCGTTCCGGTATTTTTGCAAAAGACACGGCATAGCGGTCGCGGCTGCTGCGGCATGGCTTTATATTTGCTGCAGCGTCCTCGCCGATACTGCGGTCAAAGCAATATATGGCGTGAAAATTGCTGGTAACGTTGTCGCTGATATCATACCCTACCGGCAAGTTTTTTTCCATAGTCGTATAGCTGCCGGTGCAGGCGCTTTCATCGCTGGAGCCAAACTCGCACAGCCGCGGCTGGTCAAAGTTGGTGCTGCTGTGCTGATACAGCATCTGACATTCCGTGCCGCGGAAAAAAGCCAGATGTTCAGCCCGAAAGCGGTTGATTACCGTAGAGGCTTTGATTTCAGTAAATACGCTGGATTTATCCTCACGCGGAGACGTGTTGAAAAAGCTCAACGCCACCATGATTGTTGCTAATAAAATCCAAATATACATAACCTTGCCTCTAAATTGCTATAATTCTTAATTGTAAGATACCACAAAAAAAAGCGCACTACCAGCATATTTTAGCAATGTGCGCGATTCTTCACATTTCTGTAACAATTTATAGCAGAAATGCAGTAAATTTTTAGTTAAACTAGCTCTTCTGCCCGCTTAAAGCCTCTATAATCGGCTGGTCGGCCGGCGCAAAGTCATATTTTGCCAGCTCATCAGCCCGCACCCATTTATATTGTTCATGCTCGTACAAGGCTGGAATATCCTCGCTTTGGCAGCTGGCAAAATAACAATGCAGCTCCACACGCCCAAAATCATAGTCAAAAGCCGAATCCATAAAGTGCTTGCCTACCGTGATTGGCAGCTGCATTTCTTCCATAAGCTCGCGCGCCAGGCATTGCTCATAGGTTTCGCCCTGCTCCAGCTTGCCGCCCGGAAATTCCCATTTATATTCCACATCTTTGCCGTGCTTGCGCTGGGCAATCAAAATCTCTCCGTTGCATTCAATGATTCCCGCCGCTACTTTTATGATTTTCTGCATATTATCTCCTTTTATTTTATAAGATGTTGACAATGGAAAAAACCGCACCTATATTGATAAAAGTATTGACTTTTATACAAAAATAGGTTACCCCTAACTTAGGAATTGGTTAAAGGTGTGGTTTACCCCCTTTCAGATTAAAATTACGTCCGGTCTCCTATACCGGACTATTTTTGTATATAGATAAATTTTCCAAAAGTCAAATGAATATGACGATGCAAAATTAGAAGCTATAGCTCCTTATTTTTACTGTCTTCCTTTTTTCTATATATGGAAAATCCGATTGTGGCGGTTGCTAATACAACAATTACCGATAATCCGGATACCAAAAAGTTGACAATCATTGAATTATTTAAAAATAAAGACCAAGCTGCTAAAGCTACTAAGCTGCAAAATCCGAAAAAGCCAATAACTCTGCCTAAATTGACGGAATTTATAGCCTTTGCTTTTATCTTAAATTCTTCTTCCTGACGCAAAGCCGCCATTTCTTGTTCCTTTTCCAGCATTTTCAGCAAAAGCGGAACAATCTCAGGATTTATGTCATTGTATTTTTCTAATATTTCAGGTTCCGGCAACGGACATTTTGTTATTTTTTGATGACTGTCAATAACTATTCTGTTTGACGCAAGAAAATGTTCAGCCCCCGGGAGAGATAAAATTTTATCGTCTGAAGTTTTGCTTGTCGTTAAATTTTTTTTATTGTTTTTCGCGCTCATAATTTTCTATTACTGTGTTAAAATAACTGCCGATTCTTTCCAGATATGATAATTTATTATCATTTTTCTTTTCACTATCCGAAGAAAAAAGAGAAAAATAGTCAGTCATCATAAAAGCACTAAAGCTCAATAAAATGCCCAATAAAAAGTCCTTTTTATCCATTTTTTCCTCCAATTAGTTAATTCTTACATTATAATATAATAGTTTGCAAGTCAATATAAAGAAAACAATATGTCCATAAAATGTTTTTGATGAATATGACGATGCAAAATAAGCATATTACAGCTTTTGAGATTTTGGCTTGATTATTTTTCAAATTCATATATAACAAAAAAGCCGGCTGTAGACAGCAACCGGACTTTGTAACATTAGGAAGTTGAAACTTGCCTGTAACTTCCTCAACTGGTTACAGTATCGCACAATTTTGATTTATTGTCAATGACTTTAAATCAAATTGGCTAAAGTTCTCAACTTCCTTTAACTGCGGTTTTTCACCGCTGAAAGGAAAGAGATGAACGATATAATCAAAGTTCTGAGTATAATAATTCTTATACTTAAAATCATCATTCTTCTATTAAAGTAGTATAGTATGATGAGGCGGAGATTTCAAGTATTTTTATCTTTAATTCTCCGCCCTTTGATAAAAAAATAAAATTTGAGGTGAAAGATGAAAGAAAAAACGCTTACACGGTTATTATGGTTCTTTACGGCAATAAACATTATATATCTTTTTGCCTCAATTTTCATCAGCCGCCGCGCCATGGGCGATGATCTGGAACATATTCACGCTTCTTGGCTGGTGTGGCAGGGCTATGTTCCGTATACCGATTTTTTTGAGCATCACAACCCTCTGATGTGGTATATGTTTGCTCCGCTGGTCGGATTTTTCAGCGGCAATGTCTTAGTTTTTTTATATATCCGCTGCATAGTCGCCGCCGTATCTCTGCTGACGCTTTATATTATATATCGTCTGATAAAAGATTTTTGGAGCAATAAAATCGCCGCGCTGCTGGCTATAAATATTTTCTGCTTCAGCAATACGGCAATGGACGCCATGGTGCAGTTTAAGCCGGACGCGTTTATGCAGCTGTTTTTCTTTATCGGCTTATACTTTTTCTTTGCATTTTTACGCGATGCCAAGCAAAAATATCTCAATTATGCGGCGCTGAGCTGGGCTGTCGGTTTTTTATTTCTACAAACCATAATATTTTTAATTTTACCGCTGGGGCTATATGGAATTTGTCTGCTGGCAGCAAAAAAACTCAGCTTGAAAAATATTGCCTTAGCGCTGCCATGGCTGCTGACGCCTTTAGTTTTGTTTGGAATATATCTGCTTGTTTGCGGCAATGCTCAGCGCTATTTTGAAACAAACTGGCTGCTGAACTCGCATATTTTAGAACATATCTGGAACAGAAGAATCCATGAATTCAGCGACCTCTACAGCATCTTGGCTCTGGGCGCCGCCGCAGCCATTTATCTGCTGCTGAAAAAGCCTGACCGATATACGGCAATTTTGCTTATAATGTATGCTGTAGAGTTTGCGCTCCGCACTTTATATATTTCTATGTGGATGTACTACTTTAAAATTCTGATTTTATATAATGCGGTGCTGATAGCTATGGTCTGCGCCAAAATCTATAACGCTAAAAAATGGACAGCGTGGCTGGCGCTGCCGGTTTTATTGGTTTGCTGCGGCAAATTCTGGCTGTTTGAGGGGATTGTGCCGGATGAAATTGATACGCTTAAAGTGTTGCAAGTTTCAACGCATATCGCTCAAAACAGCACTCCGGATGACATAGTTTTGGGACTGCCGGGGATTCCTTTCGGCATATTTAATAAAAATCCGCATTATTACTGGTTTTCTTGGAGCTATATGGGGGAGCTTGACAATAAATATTTTCATTATACGGAGCCGTTTGACATCAACAAAGTAATAGCCGAAACCAAACCTAAATATATTTATTATGAAGAGTATAAAAAGAAAAAGCCGGAGAAACGCCCGCCCTATGCCATTGTTCCGCAGCAGCTCTATACCGAATATAGACAGGAAGTGTTTGACACATTGTTCCGCCGCCGCCATGATGACTGATTTTTTTATAACTTTGGTATGTATAGGCTTTGGATTAAGACAAAGTTAATCTTTATTTTGCTATTTTGAAAAGATGAAATGCCGGTAAAAGCGATTATTTATAATCGTGATATATAAAAGGATGTAAAAATGGCGAAAAAAAAGAATGTCGGATTTGTAACAGCTGTTAACGGCAGCGTGATTGAAGCGGAGTTTTCTAAGCAGCTTCCGGCTATTTATAATGAACTGAAAATCGGTTCGCTGACAGCGGAAGTACAGGGCTATATTGATGAAAAAACCGTGCGCGCTTTGGCTATGGGGTCAACCAAGGGAATTGCCCGCCAAACCGAAATTGTAGACGAGGGACATCAAATAGAAGTGCCGGTCGGCGATAAAGTTTTGGGGCGTATGTTTAATATTTTCGGACAGCCTATAGATAACGGCGAACCATTGCAGGCCGAAATTAAACAGCCAATTCATGCCGAGCCGATTCCTTTGGAAAACCGACAGACCAGCTCAGAGATTTTTATTTCAGGCATTAAAGCTATTGATTTGCTGGCGCCGATGGAGCGCGGCGGCAAAGCCGGATTGTTCGGCGGTGCAGGCGTGGGCAAAACCGTGCTGATTACCGAGCTGATTAACAATATGGTCGGACGCTATGAGGGTGCAAGTATTTTCTGCGGTGTCGGCGAGCGTTCCCGCGAGGGCGAACAGCTGTATCGTGAAATGAAAGACGCCGGAGTTTTGCCGAAAACCGTGATGGTATTCGGACAGATGAACGAGGCTCCGGGGGTGCGTTTCCGCGTGCCTTTAACCGGTTTGACCATGGCGGAATATTTCCGCGATAAGGAAAAGAAAGATGTTTTGCTGCTGATAGATAATATTTTCCGTTTTGTGCAGGCCGGTTCTGAAGTTTCGGTTTTGCTGGGGCAAATTCCGTCCCGCGTGGGTTATCAGCCGTCTTTGGGAACAGATATCGCAGCATTGGAGGAACGTATTTCTTCAACTAAAGACGCGGCAATCACTTCTATTCAGGCAGTTTATGTGCCGGCCGATGACTTTACCGACCCTTCGGCGGTGCATACATTTGCGCATTTGTCGTCAAGCATTGTGCTTTCCCGCAGCCGTGCGGCGCAGGGGCTGTATCCGGCGGTTGATCCGCTGGCTTCGTCTTCTAACATGCTGACACCGCTGATTGTAGGCGAGCGCCATTATAAAGTTGCGGTAGCGGTGCGCAAGTGTCTGGCTGAATATGAAGAATTAAAAGACATCATCGCTATGCTGGGATTTGACGAGCTGCCGGAACATGACCAACAGACTGTTCTGACCGCGCGTAAATTGGAGCGTTTTTTAACGCAGCCGTTTTACACTACCTACCAATTTACCGGCATGGAGGGGCGTTCGGTGGATTTGCAAAAGACCATAGAGGGCTGCGAGCGCATACTTTCGGGCGAATTTAACTATCTTTCGGAAAATGACTTTTTCATGGTCGGCGATATTGATGAGGTTATTGCCAAGACTAAAGATAAAAAAGAAGCTTATGAAAAAGCTATGGCAGAGGAGAACGCCTGATGCAGCTGACGGTTTGTTCGCCTCTGGGGACGGTTTTGCAGACAAAAGCGCTGAAAGTCACGTTTGAAACTCTAAACGGCTTTTATACGCTGCTGCCGAAGCATGTTGATTTTGTGGCGGCGATGAAACCGAATATAGTGCGCTATACCGATGAAAATAATGCAGAAAGTTATGTGGCTTGTCACCGCGGGATTGTAGTAAAAAAAGGGCAGAACGTAACTATGAGCGTGCAAAACGCCGTACTCAGCAAATCGCTGGACACTCTTTCGCTGGTTATCAGAAATGATTTTAAAGAAAATGAAGAGCGCCGCAAAGAGCTGAATTTAGCAATGGCGCGTTTGGAGCTTGGATTGGTGCGAGGGTTCGGCAAACTCAAAGGAGATGAAAATGGCTGATGATTTTGACGATACGGCGGAAAAAGAAATCCGCAACACGCTGATTAAAAAGGCGCAGCAGCTCAAAGCCCGCAGGCAGCAGCATTGGAGTGCAAATTTTGGCATGATAGCCTCGCTGGGCGGTGTGATTATTGTGCCGATTTTGCTGGGAGTTTTTAGCGGCGGCTGGTTGGACACGCATTATCCGGCAACTTTTTCTTGGCGTCTGAGCCTGCTGTTTTTCGGTTTTGTCTGGGGTTTGGCCAATGCCTATTATTGGCTGAAAAATGAAGAGTCAAAAATAGAAAAAAACGAGCAAAGAACAGCCGAAAGCTTAAAGCAAGGAGAAAAAAATGGGCGCTGACTCTTATTTGATGCAGATGTGGCGGCAAATGGCGCTGTGGCAGATGTTGGCGGCGCCGTTATGCGGAGCGTTAGTCGGCGTGATTTATTTTCAGAGTCTGCGCTGGAGCTTGAATCATTTAAGCGCCGTCACACATAAAGTGCGTTTATTTGCAAGCGTGGCTTTGCTGCGTATTTTGCTGTTTTTCGGCGTGCTGGTGCTGATAGCACAGCATAATCCGGCGGTGGTTTTGTTGTATGTTTTAGTTTTTTTCATCACTAAAATGCTGATAATGATGCGCGAAAAAGGGCGGATTGTTAAATTTGACGGGGAGCAAAAAAAAGATGGCGCTGTTTGAATTTGACTTTTCGCGTTGGTGGGATATTCCGCTTGCCGGACGGCAAATCGGGCTGGACAGCTATGACAAAATAATCCTATTTAAAATCGGCGATGTCGGGATAAATGTAACCATATTTAACAGCTGGCTGGTGATTGCTTTAATAGTTTTATGCTGCCGTCTGGCTACTAAAAATCTGTCGTACGAACGCAAGGCTTCACGTCTGCAAGTGGCGCTGGAAGCGCTGGTACTGTGGCTGCAAAAAGAGGCAAACGAAATCAGCGGCTCCAAAACCAATCAATATTTGGGGCTGGCCATGGGACTGTTTGGCTTTATTTTGGTCTGCAATCTACTGACGGTTATTCCGTGGTTCCGCGCACCGACGGCCTCTCTCAGCACCACTATGGCTTTGGCAGCGGTTGTGTTTTTGGCGATACCGTATTTTTCGGTTAAAAACGCCGGCTTAAAGGGATACTTAAAGAAATTTATAGAACCTATGCCTTTAATGCTGCCGATGAATATTTTCAGCGAGTTTTTCTCAACCTTTGCCATGGGGCTGCGTTTGTTCGGCAATATGCTGAGCGGTGTGATGTTTGTGAGCATTCTAAGCGCTTTTATTCCGCTGATTGCGCCGCTGAGTATGCAGAGTTTGGGACTTTTAACAGGTTCAATTCAGGCCTACATTTTCGCTTTGCTGGCAGTCGTGTATTCGTCCAGCGTGCAGGGCGAAATTGTGCCGGAAAATAATTTATCACATTTAGAAAAAGGAGAAAAATAATGGATGCAATTACTTTAATCGGAGCATTTTCGGTTTTTGGAGCTTGTATATGTATGGGTATCGGCAGTATCGGTTCAGCTTTGGGCGAGGGACGCGTTGCCGCCTCTGCTTTAACGGCTATGGCGCAGCAGCCGGATGAATCCAGCCGTATCCGCAGCACAATGTTTGTGGCGATTGCCATGGTGGAAACCACAGCTTTGTATGCTTTGCTGATTGCGTTTTTGGTGCTGTATGCCAATCCGTTTTGGAATTATGCAATCGCACAGGCTCAATAGTTATATTTTAGGAAAAGTTGATGAGTATTGATTTATTTACATTTTTTGCTCAGATGTTTAATCTGCTGCTGCTATTGTATTTGCTGCGCCGCTTTTTATATTTGCCGGTGCTGAAAGCGGTTGACGAGCGGCAGAAGTTTATTGAACGCGAGCTGAAAAAAGCGGCTTCTTCACATAAAGAGGCTTTGCGATTGGAGGCGGAATGCCAGCAGAAAATGGCGGAAATTGATGCTCAAAAACAAGAAATTTTGAGTCAAACCCGTGCGGAAGCCGCCGTTTTGGCAGAAAAATTGGCAAATGAGGCCAAAGCGCAGTTTGAAGCGGATAAAAGCCAATGGAAACAGCGTTTAGCCGGCGAACAGAAAACGTTTGAACTGGCTATGCAAAACTTGATTTTGGAACATTTCAACAAGCTTGCCGACGGCGCGCTGAAACAAATGGCCGATGTTTCGCTGAACGATTTGATACTGAATAAGCTCAAAGAAAAAATAAGCGCTTTGCCGGTTCGTAAAAAACAGGAATTTTCCGCCGCTTATCAAAATAAAAAACAGCTGTTTGTCCGGTCAGCGCAAAAAATTTCGGCTGAGCAAAAGCAAAAAGTAAAAGATTTCTTGCGGGCACAGCTGGAATTGCCGGAAGAAACAAAATTCAAATTTGAAATTGATAAAAAGCTGATTTGCGGCGTGGCTTTGCAGGCTGATGAGCAGTTAATAGACTGGAATTTAGCGGCATATCTGAACGAATTTCAAAAGAATATGCAAAATGATGTGCAGCAGTTAATAAACAGGGGATAGAAAATGATTAAAACAGACAAGACATTTGCCGCCATAGAGCAGGGAATTGCTCAAACCAAAGCGGAGCTGAAAACCGAAGAAGTCAGCGTTATTCATTCTATTTCCGCCGGTACGGCGATTGTAAAAGGTTTGGCTAAGGCGCAGATGGAAGAACTGCTGGAATTTCCTAACGGCGTGTGGGGAATGGTGCAGACTTTGGCTAAAGACGCAGTCGGCGTGGTGTTTTTAGACAGTCCGGATAGTTTGAAAGCCGGCGACAGAGTGCGTCGCAGCGGGCGAGTTTTGGATGTTCCGGTCGGCGAAGGATTGCTGGGACGCGTGATAAACCCGCTGGGCAAGCCTTTAGACGGCAAAGGGCCGATAGCCTACAGCGAGCGCCGGGCTTTGGAAATGGAAGCCTATCCGATTATGGATAGAGCGCCGGTGCAAACTCCTTTGCAGACAGGGATTAAGGCGGTTGACGCGTTTACGCCTATCGGACGCGGACAGCGCGAGCTTATTTTAGGCGATCGGCAGACCGGTAAAACAGCTATTGCCGTTGATACGATTATAAATCAAAAGCAAACCGGCGTTATCTGCATTTATTGCGCTATCGGACAGCGTAACTCTGCAGTAGCTTCGGTTATTGCCGACTTGGAAAAATACGGCGTGATGAATCAAACAATCGTGGTGGCGGCTGCGGCAAACGATACGGCGGGTATGCAATATGCGGCGCCGTATGCGGCGACATCTATCGGCGAATATTTTATGGCGCAAGGCAAAGATGTGCTGGTGGTTTATGACGATTTGACCAACCATGCCCGCGCCTACCGTGAAATGTCGCTGCTGCTGCGCCGTCCGCCTGGACGAGAGGCTTTTCCGGGAGATATATTCTACATCCATTCCCGCTTGCTGGAGCGTTCTACTCATCTGCGCGAGGAATTAGGCGGCGGTTCGCTGACCTCGCTGCCGATTGTGTCAACCGAAGCCGGAAATATATCTGCTTATATTCCGACCAACATTATTTCTATTACCGACGGGCAGATTTATTTGGCGGCTAATTTGTATCAAAAAGGCATTATGCCGGCGATAGACACCGGACGTTCGGTTTCCCGCGTGGGCGGAGATGCTCAGCTGCCGGCGTATAAGACTTTGATTGGTCCGCTGAAACTGTTTTATTCGCAGTTTGAAGAGCTGGAATCGTTTACCAAATTCGGCACCCAGCTGGATAAGGAAACTAAAAAGCGCATCAACCGCGGGCGGGCTATCCGTGCTGTGCTGGAGCAGAGCCGCTTTGAGCCGCTGACAGCGCCGGAGCAGATTGCCGTGTTTATGGCGACTAACGCCGGTTTGTTTGACGGTTTGGCAACTGAAGACAATAAGAAAGCACAGAAAGCTGTGCGAGAGGTTTTGCAAACGCAATTTTCAGCCGAAGTAGCCGATATTTTAGCCCGTAAGAAGCTATCGGCGGAAACACAGGAAAAAATGCTTTCGGCTTTCAAATCAGCCTTGCAGCGTGAGGGGATAAAGTCTGATGACGATTGAGGCGTTGAAAAAGCGGATTAAGGTTACGGAGGATTTGCGGGAGATAGTCGGCACAATGAAAGCGCTGTCTTCAGTCAGTATTTTGCAGTATGAACAGGCAAATACGGCGCTGGCGCAATATCGCCGCAACCTGCAGGACGCTTTTCAGGCTTTGATTAAACAAGGCGGACTGCCGAACATGGGGGAAAAATCCGAGCAAGGCAAGCAGCTGGTAATTTTAATCGGCACCGATAACGGCATGGTCGGCAAGTTTAACAAAGAAATTTTGGATAAAGCCAAGGTCGATTTAAAAAAACAAGGCGTTTCGCTTAAAAATACCCTGTTTTTGACTATCGGTAAAAGAATCGGCGGTTTGGCAGCGCAAAGCAATCTAAAACTTTATGCCAAGTACGCTGTAGCAAATTCGGTGAAAATGGTGAATACCATAGCCGAAACCGTTATTATGAAGATAGACGAGGCAACCCGCAAAGAACATATTACAAGCGTTTGCGTCTGGTATCATAAGCGTAATAAAAACGAGCCGGTCAGTTTGCAAAAGCAGCAGATTATTCCGTTTGATTTTGCCGCTTATCAAAAGCTGAAAGAAAAGCCGTGGGGCACAAATAATCTTCCGCTGATTCCAATTGAACGCAAGCAGATGTTTGCCGCCTTGCTGAATGAATATTTAACCATTGCCTTGGCCAGTCAGCTTAACTATTCGCTGGCGGCGGAGCATTACACGCGTATGACCAATATGCAAAATGCTGAAAAAAATATTGATGAAAGTTTGGAACAGATGAATTTGGAATATCAGCAGGAGCGGCAGGAAAATATTACCGATGAGCTGATAGACGTTATTTCCGGCGCCGAAGCGGTAAAATAAAAAATGATTGCCAAAATGGCTTTTATCCTTTATAATTCCGCGGCAAAGGAAAAAATATGGCAGAAATAATTACATTCGGCTGCCGCTTGAATGCGTATGAGTCCGAAGTTTTAAAAGAAAAATTAAAAGACATTGACAATCTGATTGTTGTCAATACCTGTGCTGTTACCGGCGAGGCCGAGCGCCAATGCCGGCAGGCTATCCGTAAGCTGCACCGCGAAAATCCGCAGGCTAAAATTGTCGTAACCGGATGCTCGGCGCAGGTCAGCGCTGCCAAGCTGGCTGAAATGCCCGAAGTTGACTTAGTCTTGGGAAATAAAGAAAAAAAAGAAATAGAAAAATATATTGCCAAGCTGAACGCTGATTCGCAAAAAGAAATTGTCGGCGACATTGCACAGGATTCCGCCTGCGATGATTTTATGATTACCGGTTTTGAGGGGCGGCATAAAGCTTTTCTGCAAATTCAGCAAGGCTGCAACCATCGCTGCACCTATTGCATTATTCCGTACGCACGCGGACATAACCGCTCGGTGCCGCTGCCGCTGATTATTAAGCAAATCAAAAAGCTGCTGTCGCAAGGCTTTAAAGAAATCTGCCTGACCGGTGTAGATATTTGCTCGTATGAACCGTCATTCAGCGGCGTTGTCAAAGATATTTTAGAGCAGATACCCGAGCTGCCGCACCTGCAGTTCGGCTCATTAGACCCGGCTGCGCTGGATGAAGACTTTATTGCTTTGCTGAGCAAATATTCCAACTTGGATTCGCATTTTCATTTTTCCATTCAGTCCGGTGATAATTTGATTTTGAAGCGCATGGGACGCCGCCACAGCCGCGAAGACGTGATAAATCTCTGCAAAAAAATCCGCGCGGTGCGGCCAAACGCAACTTTCGGCGCCGACTTTATCTGCGGTTTTCCGACCGAAACGGAAGAAGCTTTTGCCAACACCTGCAAGCTGGTAGCAGAAGCAGGCTTAAGCAAGCTGCACGTTTTTCCATATTCCGAACGCGAGGGAACACCTGCCGCCCGCATGCCGCAGCTGCCTATGGAAGAACGCCGCCGCCGCGCCGCCGTTTTAAGAGAGTTAAGCAAGGAATAAGCACATGAGTTTTTGGCAAAAATTAGGACTTGGTCTAAAAAAATCTTCTGATAAAATCGGCAGCGGATTAACCGATATTTTCAACAAAAAAAAGTTAAATGCTGACACTTTGGAAGAGCTTGAAGAACTGCTTTTGACCTCGGATATGGGCGTAAAAGCCACCAATGCGCTTTTAGCAGATTTTGCTGCGCAAAAACAAGATAAAGACATCACGGATGAAGAAATCCGCCGGCTTTTAGCAGAAAAAATTGAAGATATTTTAAAACCCTGCGAGCAAGAATTTTCGGTGGAAAGCGCAAAGCCTTATGTTATTTTAATGGTCGGCGTCAACGGTGCCGGAAAAACCACAACCATCGGTAAATTAGCCGCCAAGCTGCAGGCTCAGGGTAAAAAAGTTTCTTTTATTGCCGGCGATACTTTCCGCGCCGCTGCCGTAGAACAGCTCAAAGTCTGGGCAGACAGGCTGAATATTTCTGTATTCAGTGGAGCCGACGGCTGCGACAGCGCCGGTTTATGCTATGACGGCCTGCAGCAGGCAATCAAAAACGGCGATGACGTGGTTTTTATAGACACCGCCGGACGCCTGCAGAATAAAAACGGTTTAATGGGCGAACTGAAAAAAATTGTCCGTGTTATGCAAAAAGTTATTCCGGAAGCGCCGCATAAAGTTTTGCTGACCATAGACGCCACCACAGGACAAAACGCTCTTTCGCAAATTCAGATATTTAAAGACATTTCCGGCGTCAACGGATTGGTTGTAACCAAGCTGGACGGTTCTTCCAAAGGCGGTATAATCGTTGCCGCCGCCGAAGAATTTGCTTTGCCGATATATTTTGTGGGCGTGGGCGAACAAACTGAAGATTTAGATGCGTTTAACGCTCATGACTATGCAAACGCCCTGCTCGGCTTATAGAAAAGTTTTAACTAATTATTATGTTTCATTAAAATTTTTATGTTATGGGTATTTTTAGAAAATTTCAAAAGAACTTCCCTTTATATTTAGGCAAGTTCATTGTTTCGTTCAAAGATAGCTCTGGTCTCGCCAGCTGCAAGCCTGTACATGCCTATCCTGACGCCGAAATTGACCTCACACCGAACCATCGTTTATACAGCGGTTTGAGCGAGGAAGAGCGTCTGGAAAAAATCAAGCAGAATTTGGCTTATGTTTGGGCGGACGGGTTTGAGAGCAAAAAATGGGAAAGCCGGTATATTCCTTACTTGGGGATTCGCCTGACTCCTAGTTTGATTTTGCATGAAATGATTGGCGGAGGACGCGGCTATGACTTGGCAAAAGCTCAGAAATTAGCCCAAAAATGTCAGGCTCGTTTTCTTTCTCCGCAGGAATATAAAGAAGTTTTATATTGCTGGGATGCTATCAGCAAAATGCGTCTGATTGCTAGTGATTTTCCTTTGGAAAAAGGCTTGATGTGGGTATATACGGGCGAAGATGCCGAACAGTCCAATATTTACAAATACCACTTATGCTCCGACAGCGGCGAGGTTATCTGGTACAGCGAATGGGATGACGACGGCAACGTTTTGCTTGCCCTGCGTTAGTTTCAAAAAAACAGTCTTGAGTTCAGACTCAAGACTGTTTTTTTGATTTTTAACATGTATTATATTTCCGCTAAAAATAAAATGTAATATTGCAGCGCTGATTGGCTTTGTCACACAATCCGCACAGCGATTTTATCTCAGAAAAATTCATATCTTTCAAACATTTTTTACCATTTCCGCAAGTACTGTCACCAAAATAGCGAACACTACCAGATGCACCATCTCTATACATCCAAGCAAATAGAATTGCATCATGCAAAGGAATCAGCATAGTGTTAAATATTTCAAAACAAAGTTTATCCGAAAATGTGGCTGATGTTTCCTTTCCTTGTGCATTTGCAGACAAACCTCCTAAATTAAAATCTATAACCAGACGGTCGCTGTCAATCCCCCACAATCCTTTTTTAGCAAAATACGGATAAACAAGATTTCCAAAACCGTCATCCAGCCGCAATCCGGCTATTTTCCAAGTTTCTGGAACAATATTCAACTGCTTTACTAACTGATTAAGATTTAACAGATTTTCGTCTGTGTGTATAATATTTTCTTTATGCTCCATTATTCCAAATACCAGCATATTATATTCTGCTATCAGCTTGTTAACCTTGAACTTTTCCATTGCTTTGGAATATCCGGCAATACCTCCGACAGATAATACAGCAATAATCGCCAGCACGCCCAGCATTTCTATCATAGACCGGCCTTTTTCAAAATTCTTATACATATTTCCAACTCCGTTTAATTTATTATACATAAAACAAAACCCGCACAAAGCGGGCGGATGTTCAGAAACCGTACAAGATTAAACGGCTCGGCTTATTCAGCTCATAGCCTTATTTAGCCGACATCCGTCCAACG
>CAVKTH010000009.1:0-34042 GCA_963659495.1 Bacteroidaceae bacterium
TGGCAAGTAAACAAAGAAGCGTTGCCGTTGGCAACAAAGTCATGGATACTCGTCTGCCACAGCCTGTGGGGTGTGGCGACAAGTATGACGTTTCGGGTTTGGGTTATAGATTGCTTCGTTGTTACACTCCTCGCAATGACGTGTTTAATAATACCCCTCACTCGGCGCTGTCGCGCCACTCTCTCCAGCAGGGGGCGAGAGAATATGGACGTTCTATGATTGAAATGCTCGGCGTGCTGGCGATTATCGGCGTATTATCTGTTGGAGGCATTGCCGGATATTCCAAGGCGATGGAAAAATATAAAATCAATAAAACAGTAGAAGATTATAGCTATTTAATTCAAGGCTTGTTAGAAAATATTGATGACATTAAAAAAATGAATTCCGATTGCTCCTATCAATACAGCATGGTGGAGGTGGCATATGCAAAAGGTTTGGTTCCGGGAACTTGGAGCCGGTTAAATGATTTAGGAAATGCAGATTTAGAGGATTCGCTCGGCAACAACATCCGCCCTTTTATACGCTGCAACAGGCTGGTTATAGATTTTTATCTGGGCGGAAGATTTACCGGAGAGAATCTCTACAAGTCCAAAGGATTTTCTTCTCGTTTGTGTGAAGCGCTGATTCAGAATATGGCGCAGCCTTTGCATGCGGCAGTTGACCATGTCAGTTTTTCAGACGGCAGCTCGTGGTATGGCGACAGCGTTTGCGGTGCCGACAAAAAATGCCTGCAGAGTGTTTCGCTGTCGGAAATTCATAAAAAATGCAGTTCTGGTTTGATCTATTTCTTGCTGGATTTTTAAAAAATTTATATTTTGTTGCCGCAAAAAAAACTCCAAAGAGGTTATCCTTGGAGCTTTTTTTATACCTTCTAATCAGCTTAGTAGTTTTCTTCCCGAACTTCAAAATAACTTTGTGGGTGAGCACACACAGGACATACGGCCGGAGCTTCCAAACCAACCACAATATGTCCGCAGTTGCGGCATTCCCAAACTTTTACAGTAGACTTTGCAAAAACCTGTTTAGTTTCAACATTTTTCAGCAAAGCTCTGTATCTTTCTTCGTGGTGTTTTTCAATCGCAGCAACACCGCGGAATTTTTCTGCCAAATCATGAAAGCCCTCTGCATCGGCGGTCTTCGCAAAACCCTCGTACATATCGGTCCATTCATAATTTTCGCCCTCAGCGGCTTGTTGCAAATTAGCAGCAGTATTTCCTAAACCGCCCAATTCTTTGAACCACATTTTAGCGTGTTCTTTTTCATTGTCTGCAGTTTTAGTAAATAAGGCCGAAATTTGTTCATAGCCCTCTTTTTTGGCGACGCTGGCAAAATAAGTATATTTATTGCGGGCTTGGCTTTCACCGGCAAAAGCTGTTTGCAAGTTTTTTTCGGTTTGCGTCCCTACATATTTATTTGTCATGTTTTAATCCTTTAATGTTTTTTTGCATTTATCGCAAATATAGTTGATGTTCAGGCTATACGAAATCAGCTCGCCGTTAAGCTGGCGCACAATATCTTCTTTTACACCCTTTACAACTATATCAGAAATTCTTCCGCATTCGGCACAGACCAGATGATCATGCTCCGGCAAAATTTTGTCATAGCAATCAATATGATTGGGCAGGCAAATTTTGCGGATTAGATTCTCTTTCAAAAGCGCATTAAGGTTATTATAAACGGTGGCGCGGGCAATAGACGGCATTTCTTTTTGCGCTCGGGCAAAAATCTGCTCAGCCGTATAGTGGGCGTCTGTATTGTTTATAATATCTAAAATCAAGCGTTTTTGTTTTGTCATCTGCTATCCAAAATTAGAATGATTCTAAAAAATTTATATACTAAGAAAATATAAAAAGCAAGTACAAAATAAAAAAACTTCAGTCCGTATAGAACTGAAGTTTAGCTGATGTAGAATTACTGCACTCCGTACAAAGACTTATAGAGTTCAATCTCTTCTTTGTTATCCCGCTTAAACAGCGCCTGAAGCGAAGCGGTGTGGCAGAACTCGCGGATTTTGATGTAGGCCATAATGTGGCGGTGTACACCAAAATTGATGAGTTCCAGCTCGCCTTTATAGCCAAACGAGCTGCGGGCTGCAGCCTTTTCAATTTCCTGCAGGTCGCCGCGGTGAATCAATTCTTCAACCGCACCGGCGCTGAACGAGTTAGCCTCCAGATAAGCCAAAATCTCATCCGGCACGCCGCGCTGAATCAGCATTTTTTCGGCAGCTTCAAAAAGCTTGTGGCCTTTGACATAGGTCAAAATCTCCTGATGTACGCCGCGCTGAATCAAAGCCAGCTCTCCGCGCTCCGGCAAAGTACGAGTCGCAATGTAGGCCAAAATTTCTTCCGAATTGCCGCGTTCCACAAACACCTTGCTGGCAGAACCGCTGAATCGGAAAGTCGGATTAGCCCAGATAAACTGCATCATCTCATTGTGAGTGCCATTCTGAATCAAAGCAATCTGCTTTTTATCAGTAAGAGAAATGTTTCTACTCATATAAAAAAATAATTAAACGTTAATAATCTGAAAACCAAAAAGAAAAATACCATAGTTTTTGAATTACCGCAAGTCTAAAATGACAAAAAAGTCCTAAAATATAAATATTGCCAAAAAAACAAAACGGTGTTATACTAAAATCCTAAAATTTAAGGATTATGGTTAAGAATTGTTTTAAGTATTTTGCAGCCGCATTAGTTTTGGTAGGTATGTATTTCTTTATGACTCTGCCTACAAGTTGTTCATTGAATGACGTAAAGCAGGAAGATAAAGAAGTTATGGATAGTGTAGCCGAGCCTTTTGACAATGTTGCCAGAGCCGATGCACTTTCCGAGGATATCTTTTCATTTATCTGTCTTGTAGAGGGCGGAATTTTGAATGAAAAGACTGGCGAAAACTACCATTGCGGCGCCAGATGGACTACTTGGTACGGCGTTACAACTACTCCGGACGGAAAGTTTCTGAAGAAAGGTCAGGTTATTCCAAAGTCGCAGGCAAAAGCTTGGTCTTTTGAACATTTGCATAAGCATGTATATCCATTTTTGAAGTATTTTTCTCACAAATTATCAGATGAGCAAATCATTGGCATTTGCTTGTTTGTGTATAATGTTGGAGGAGAGGCTTTAACCGGATATTCTGCTGACGGCGAATATGTGAAAGAACCTTGCGAGTTTTTCAAGGCTGTCAATAACGGTTTAGCACCTGAAGAGTGTGTTAACAAAATGACAGAGTACAGAAAATCTGCCGGCAAGCGTGCAAACGGTTTGCTTAAGCGTCATTGGGTGCAGGGAGCTGCTTATTTAGGTATCCTTACCGCTAATAACATCGGCGATTTGGAGCCTCGTAAGTTCTACCAGACCAAAAACTTCGGCAACTACTATTGGGTAGACAAGGAGCGTCAGCCGGTAGCCGATGAAAATGGTTTTTATAAGCTGCGTTATGATGATGTTATCATCAACAACTTTTTCAATATGAATGAGGGTGTTGACGTAACTGTAAATTCCATTAAGTAATAAAAAAAAGAGGGATTACTTTGTAGCAAAGCAGTTCCTCTTTTTTTTGTTTAAGCTTTTGTGCTTTTAACTTTCTCACACACAAAATTTAACAATTCCCCAACCGTAGTGTTTGGGTTCTGTGCAATGTAATGAGCAATTTCATCATCATTTTCAAGCTCCAGCTTGAGTTCAACTTTCATGCTGATGTACATTGCGTTGATGCTGTCCACGCTTAAATCATCACGCAAACGGTCGCTTTCGTTGATTTTATCCACATCCAACTCACGGCAAATCGTTTCTAACAGCACGGATTTTAAATCTTTTTCTTTAAGATTAGCACTCATAATAATATATATTTAATAAAACAACGCTCTAATTTTATACAAAAAGCGAAGTTTGTCAATATATCCGCCGGTAAAAATTTTCATTTATTTTTTATGTCGGAATTTGAAAAGGCTTAAATACTCAATATTAATTGATTTTTAAAAGTATTTCGTATAAAAAGAAAAAGTCCAGTATTGCAGTATTGGACTTTTTTGATGCTTAAAATCATCATTATAATTTTTAAATAGTGATGAGGAGAGAGTTTTCACTCTCTCTCTTTTATTATATCATAATTATCTTTACTTTCGGATTATCATTGGTTAAAATAATAACCGGATAGACGATAGTCTGTCTGGGGTGTGGTAGCCTCTTTTCTATGCGTCTGAAATAACAGACGTTAATTAAGTATATCTTCTGGCCTAAAGCTGGAAGGTAGCAAAATATGTCATATTTACAATGGCTAATATGCTGCACTATACTCATAGAAAATAGCTTACCAACTTCCAGCTGCTTTATCCAAGGCAGCTTTTTTGTTGTTATATTCAAAATACTGCGGAATGGGGAACCGATTATGAGTGAAACTGTAAAAAAATATGATTATGTTTTGTATTTAGGCAAGCTGTGCCATGGCGCGTCATTGGTAAATAATAACGGCTTAAAGCTGTTTGACGGTCCGTGGGATTGGTCCGGCACCGGCAAGGCGGACGGCATATATAAAAGGATAAAGGCTCTTTATAAAGATTTTGACCATTGGTTTGACTATAAAGATTTTGTTCCGATGAAGCCAGAATACGCCGCTGAAATAGGGGATTTTACTTGGGCTTTGCGCTATAAAAAAGATGTTGAAAACCTGCCGCAGCATGCGCCGGTGTGCAAAGAGGTGCCGAGATATAATCCTAAAACTCTGACTTATTACTATCATGATTTTTTTGACAATAAAACGGTTGAAGAGTAGTTTCCGGCTTTTAAATAAAAATATCAGCGCCGCTGCGAGCGCTGCCGCAGTTTTATAGAGGCGGCGGATTCGGTGCTGCTGATATATATGAGTCACTTGGCCGACCAAAAGAAAGACGTGCGCTTGGATGATACGCGGGTTGTCTCGCTGATTAAGCGGCTCAGGGCAAAATATCCCAGCAAAACCATAGACCTGTATATGTTTGAGCATTCGCCGAATTTTCATGACGGCAATTATGCGCGCAGCGTTTTGGATATCGGGATTATCCGCTATATTTCCAATCATGATGAAGTATTTCCGGAAAATGACGACGACATCAGGCATCGGGCAAATACGTTTATGATGCCGAAGTCGGTGTGTAAAATTTTAGAGCAAATAAAACTAAGCGACAAATTTAAGATGATATAAAAAATCCCCGCCGAGGCAAGCGCTTCAGCGGGGTTTAATTTTGCAAGCCAGAAATTAAGCGGCTTTTTTCATTTTTTCAGCAGCAAATTCATTCATTTTGCTGATAACGTATGACTGCTCTTCTTCGGTCAAGTAAGGAGTCATCGGAATGCTGCAAACGGTTTTAGAAAGTTTTTCGCAAACCGGCAAAGAACGGTTGTTCCATTTAGCATATGCAGTCTGAGTGTTTACCGGACGAGGGTAGTAAGCGCCGCAAGGAATGCCGTTGGCTTTCAAGTAATCCATCAATTCGTCGCGGTCTTCGCAGTTGATGGTGTACAAAGCGTATGCAGACTGGCAGTTCGGCAAAATCTGCTGTTTGTTAAAGTAAGGGCTTAACTCTTCGTCATAGCGTTTTGCAACTTTGTAACGGTCTTTCAGTTCTTGCTCAAATACGGTCAATTTCAGCAGCAAAACTGCAGCTTGGAAAGAGTTCATACGGCCGGTCATCCCCAAACGAACGTTGTCGTAGTGGTCTTCCGGACTCATACCGTGAACGCGGCAGGATTTTACCAATTCATTTTCTTCATTGCTGTTAGAGAATACGGCACCGCCGTCGCCGTAGCAGCCTAAAGGTTTTGTAGGGTAGAATGATGTAGCGGTCATATCAGCGATAGAACCGGCATGTTTGCCATGGTAAACCGAACCGAAAGACTGGCAGGAGTCAGACAAAACTTTCATACCGTTTTCATGAGCGATTTTAATGATTTCGTCATAATCGCACGGAGAACCGAAAATATCAACGGCCACAACGGCTTTAAGGTTTAATTTGCCCTCTTTTTTAACTTCGGCAATAGCTCTTTTCAAATCTTCCGGATTCATGTTATAAGTATTCGGATCAGAGTCTACAAAAATCGGAGTAGCGCCCAGCAAAACCGGAGCTTCGGCCGAGGCTACGAATGTGAATGAAGATACGAATACGGCATCGCCGGCTTTAACATCCCAAGCCATTAAAGCAAGGGTTAAGGCGTCAGTGCCGGAACCGCAGGTGGAGCAGTATTTTGTGCCGGCAAAGTTAGCTAATTTTTCATCTAATTCTTTAGTTTCCGGACCTTGGCAATAAGCGCCGTGATTTAAGATTGTTTTGAAAGAGTCTAAAAATTTTTCCTGACCAATAACTTTTTGAGCGGTAGCGCAGTCAAACAAGTTGATTTTGGTAGATGGTTTATTTGTCATAATTTATCTTCCTTTTTAATGTTTTTAACTGCCTTGCAGGTTACACCGATTCGCCGGACCGTGCAACACACAAAAAGTTACGGCTTTGTAACATTGCATAAAACAAAAAAAGACGATGCACTAAGCACCGTCTTTTTAGATTCTAATTTGCAAAAATTAGAAAGTGTATCTAACACCGAGCAAGATTTCATGGTCGCGGGCAGTTAATTTAGTAACGTGACCTTCGCCCAAGTTCTTGCGGATACGACCCAAGTCAGCATAGCGGTAACCGGCATCCAAAGTCCAATGAGAGTTGATGTCGTATGTTAAACCAGCCATAACTTGCCATGCCAAATTGTAAACAGATTTAGCATTAGAACCATCGTCAGCTTTCAAATAAGCAGAACCGATACCGGCACCAACATAAGGTGTCCAAGGTGTGCATGTCAAATAGTCAAAATAAGCATTGGCCATTACAGAGTGCTTATAAAGTCTGAAGTGATCCAATCCGTCAATGTAATTTCTTTTGATGTCGCGAGAATTGTTCAATTCCAATTCGCCACGAACATAACCGGCCTGAACACCGTAAGCAACGTGAGTGCCAAACAATTCTTTGTTGGCTTTTGTACGATACAATTCAGCTTCAGATGGATCAGAAGCTTTAATGTTTACTTTGTTAAAGTCATAAGAAACTTTACCGGAAACGTACTGATTTACTTCAGCTTGCGCATTAACGCTGAGTAAAGAGGCAACACCGGCCAATAACAAAAATTTTTTCATAGTTTATTCCTTCTAAATATTACTTTTGAACAACAATATTACTATTCGTATTGTAACAACGCCACTTTAGAGCGATAAAAGTTAATAGTCAAGCAATATTGTGATAAATTTTGGCAACAAAATGTTTCAAAATTTAAAATCAGATATGTATATAGCGGCAAAATATTAAAAATAAGTGTATAGCGTACGCCCGTTTTTTTGCAGCCAACCGCGCCCTTTCTGCCAATCCGGATATAAATCGGCCACGCATTGCCAAAAAGCCGGAGAATGGTCGGGATGTTTCAGGTGCGAGACTTCGTGCGCCATAAGATAGTCTATAGCATAACGGGGCGCCAGCGCTATCCGCCAGTTGTAGTTTATATTATTAAGTGTGGAGCAGCTGCCCCAGCGCGACTTGGTGTCTTTTATGCAGATGCCGTTGATTTTGCAGCCGATTTGCGCGGCCAGCGGCGCCGATATCTTATAAAATTCTTCCGCCGCGGCTTTGCGGATGTAGTCTTTAACCCGCCGATGTAAAAATTCCGCCCCGCCGGAGACAATCAGTGTGTTTCCATCCAGTCTCACGCCGCAGCGGGCGTTCGGCTGATGAGAAATGGTTACGCTTTGCCCGAATAAAGAAATGGCTTCGCCGTCGCTGAAATATTTGCGTTCCGGCAGTTTCTGCAGCGTTTCCAAAATCCAGTCCATGTTTTCGTTTACAAAATTTATGGCACGCTTGCGGGAGCAAAAACGCGGAATAGACAGCACCGGAATGCGCTCTTTATTATCTATATGCAAAATAAGCTTGCGCGAGTTCGGCGACTGCACAACTTTGATATCCATGCCCACGGCTTCTTTAATGTCAAAGGTCTTGCCAGTCAACAATGTAATCTTCATAGTCTTTAACCTTGGTTTCACTAATCAGCTCGCGGCTGCTTAAATCCATGCCGGCATTTTTCACGCTGTCGGCTTTACCTGTAATCAGCGGGTGCCATTCCGGCAGATTGAAGCCGTTATCTAAAAGCCAATAAGCGCAGGTTTTAGGCAGCCAGCGCGGTTTTTCACGCACCGCAGCGAGGTCTATTTTCCGGCAGTCGTCCATGGCTTCAAAACGATGTTCATAAATTTTGCAGAGGCAGGTTTTGCAGTCTAAAAAGCGGCAGCAGGCGCGGGTAAAATGGATTTTGCCTTTTATCTCTATTTTGTTCAGGCAGCATTTGCCGCAGCCGTCGCATAAGGCTTCCCATTCCGCCTCGTTCATTTCATCCAGCTTTTTATGCTTCCAGAATTCTGGAGCTAGTTTTTTGAACTCGTCAACACGCTGCTGCGGATTAAATTCGGATTCGTTTAAATTCTGCTCGCTCATCACATTTCCTCATCCGTTATATGGTCTTCCAGCTCCGATTCGGCTACCAAGGCTTCTGAAATCACGCGTCCTTGCAGCGGTAAAAGATTTTGCTCTTTATAGTTTTTATCAAACAATTTGCGATAGGCGCAGGCTTTTGGCATCCAGCTGATTTTATCAACATTCTGCGGCGTCAGCTTTAAGCATTCCGGCACCAGTTCGCAGCGCTTGTCATAAACGGTGCAGAGATTTTTTTCGGTGTCATAATAGCGGCAGATAACATTGGTATAGTAAATTTCATCTGTTTCGTCATCCTGCAGCTTCAGCAGGCAGCAGCGTCCGCAGCGCTGACAAATCGCTTCCCACTCGTCTGGACTTATGCTGGACAAATCTTTAACCATTAGCCGCGTTTCTCCGCCATTTTGTCTTCTTCTGCCAAATTGCCGAACTGGGCAAATTCGCCGTTCCAGAACAGTTTTACCGTACCGGTCGGACCATGACGCTGCTTGCCGATGATAACTTCGGCGACATTGGCGGTTTCACGGTCGCGCTGCACCCATTCTTCATGCTTTTTCTGGAATTTTTCCGGCGTGTCGCCCTCTTGCTGCTTTGGTTCGGCATTATGAATATAGTAGTTTTCACGGAATACGAACATAACAATATCGGCATCTTGCTCAATAGAGCCGGATTCGCGCAGGTCGGACATTACCGGACGCTTGTCGTCGCGCATTTCTACGCCGCGGTTTAATTGGGAAAGGGCGATAACCGGAACTTTCAGCTCCTTTGCTAAAATTTTAAGCCCGCGGGAAATCTCTGACAGTTCCTGCACGCGGTTGCCCTCGTTGCGCTTGTTGTTGGAACCGGAAATAAGTTGGATATAGTCAATCACTATCAGTCCCAAGCCTTTGCTGCGCTTAAGGCGGCGGGCGCGGGTGCGGATGGCGTTGATAGTCACGCCCGGAGTATCGTCAATATATAGCGGAATGTTTTCCAGCTCGCGCACCGCGGCGGCGATTCGCGTAAATTCCGAGGCGTCAAGCTCGCCGTTGCGCATTTTTTGGCTTGAAGTCTGCGTGACGGTGGAAAGAATACGCGAAGCCAGCTGGTCGGCGGACATTTCCAGCGAAAAGAATGCCACGCCCCGATTCTCCGGCGGAGTCTCTTTGTCGCGTGAATAAAATTCGGCCACATTATAGGCGATGTTAGTGGCCAGAGCGGTTTTGCCCATGGCCGGACGTCCGGCTAAAATGATTAAATCAGAGTCGTTTAAGCCGCCGATTCGGTAGTCTAATTTATTTAAGCCGGTCGGCGTGCCGGAAATTTTTCCCTCTTTTTGGTAGGCTTTTTCAATAGCGGCTAATGAAGAACCCAGCGCGGTGGAAAAATCCACAAATCCGCCTTGCGCGTCGCCTTGGTCGGAAAGGGTGTACAGCATTTTTTCGGCGCTTTCAATCTGGTCGGTTGCCGACGTGTCTATGCTTTCTTCCAGCGCGTGGTTGACAATTTCATAGCCGGTGTTAATCAGTTCGCGGCGCAGATATTTGTCATAAATAAACTGAGCGTAATACTCAACGTTTGTCAAAGGCGAGGCGCTGTCGGCCAGCTTTACCAAATATGGAAATCCGCCCACTTCATTAAGAGTACCCTCTTGCTCAAAATAGCTTTTCAGCGTGATGACATCGGCAATATGTCCTTTAGTGATAAGCTTAGACATCACTTCAAAAATCTTTTGGTGCGTGGCATCGGCAAAATGCGCCGGACGCAGAAACTCAGATACTTTTTCAAAAGCTTTGTTGTTTGCTAAAATCGCGCCGATTAAGGCTTGCTCCGCTTCAATATTTTTCGGCAGGCGGGCAGCGTCTAATTTTTCCATTTAGTTCCTCATTGTTACATTTTTGTTAAATTGTATACGTTATAATCAAAAAAGTCTTGAAATGTGACTGAAATATTTTTTATCCTGTGGATAATGGGCATAAAAAAGCGGAATGCACAAAAAAATAAACTATTCTGCCATATAAGTATAAGGAGAAAATTTATGGCTGATAAAAAAATTTTGGTAATAGGCGGCGCCGGATATATCGGCAGCCATGTGGTAAAAGCTTTGCTGCATAGCGGTTTTGCCGTGACGGTGTATGACAATCTTTCTACCGGACAGACCTGCAATCTGTTTAAGGAGGCCGAGTTTGCCGAGGGTGATATTTTGGATTTTGCCCGCTTGGAGCAAGTTATGAAAGGCGGGTTTGACGCGGTTATACATCTTGCCGCCAAAAAAGCCGTGGGCGAGTCCATGGAAAATCCGCAGCTGTATTCCCAAAACAATATCAGCGGCTCGGTCAATATTTTTAATGCGATGCTGAATGCCGGAGTTAAAAATGTGGTTTTCTCCTCTACATCCGCTGTTTACGGAATGCCGAAATATTTGCCTTTAGATGAAAATCATCCGCTGAATCCGATGAGCTTTTACGGCTACACCAAAATGGCGATAGAGCAGGTTATGGATTGGTACAGCAAAATTAAAGATTTTCATTACATTGCTTTGCGCTATTTTAATGCTGTGGGCTATGCGGCTGACGGAAGCATTCGCGGCAAAGAAAAAAATCCGCAGAACCTGCTGCCTCTGATTATGGAAGTGGCAACCGGCAAGCGGGATATGCTGCACGTTTTCGGCAATGACTATGATACGCCGGACGGTACCTGCCTGCGCGACTATATTCATGTGGAAGATTTGGCAGAAGCACATGTTCTGGCAATTAAAAAACTGTTGGCGGACGGCGAGTCGCAAGTGATTAACCTTGGTACGGAAAAAGGTACTTCGGTTTTGGAAATTATTAAATCCGTAGAGCGTGTGAGCGGCAGAAAAATTAACTATGATTTTGCTCCGCGCCGCGCCGGCGATCCGGCAAATGTGGTTGCCACCAGCGCTAAAGCCGCTAAGGTTTTGGGCTGGCATGCTAAATATACGGATATTGATGAAATAGTTAAAACGGTTTGGAATTTGGAAAAATAATGGAAGATTTTTTACAAAATTTTGCTAATCATCCGGCGATGTCTCCGCTTTTGCTGTGGAGCAGCTTTGGAGTCGCGGTGTTTTTGCTGCTAGCCGCCGATTTGTTTTGGTTCAACCGTAAAAATGAAGAGCCGCATTTCTGGCACACTTTGTGGATATGTATCGCCTATGTGGCGGCGGCGCTGCTTTTCGGCGTATTTGTGATGTATGAAGACGGTGTCAAAAAAGGCATGGACTATTTTACCGGCTATCTGCTGGAAAAAAGCCTGTCCATGGATAATATTTTTGTGATGTCTATGATTTTTGCGGCGCTGGGCGTGCCGAAAATGTATCAGCACCGCGTTTTGTTTTGGGGAATTTTAGGCGCGTTGGTAATGCGCGGAATTTTAATCGGCGTCGGCGATGCTTTGGTGGTTAAATTCCATTGGATTCTCTATATATTCTCGGCGTTTTTGATTTATACCGGCGTCAAAATGCTGCTGACAAAGGAAGAAGAGCAGGGCAATATCCAAGACACCAAGATATATAAATGGCTGTCTAAAGTTTTTCATGTAACGCATGAAATCCACGGCGAGCATTTCTTTTATAAAAAAGACGGCAGGCACTATATTACGCCGCTGTTTTTTGCGCTTGTGATTATAGAGACTATGGATGTGGTTTTTGCGCTGGACAGCATTCCGGCGATATTCTTGGTAACGACCGACGTTTATGTGGTGTATACCAGCAATATTTTCGCCATTTTGGGGCTGCGCGCGCTGTACTTTTTGCTGGCGGCGATAATCAGCAAGTTTGTATATCTTAAACCGGCGATTTCTATTATTTTGATTTTTATCGGCTTTAAGATTTTCTTGCCGAAAGTCGGCATAGAAGTTGCGGAATGGCAGTCGCTCAGCGTTACGGTCGGACTGCTGGCCGGCGGTATTTTACTTTCACTTTTCAAGAAAAAGGAACAAATAAGCAATGGATGAGAACAAAGTTTATTTAAGCTTCGGACGCCACGGGCGCTATGGCCTGGACACGGCTATAGAGCATATGAGCATGCTGGAATCGTTTTTAGGCGGCCGGCGGCTGGCGCTGATGCTGCCTCCGTGCGATGCGGTATATTATTCGCCGATTCCCCGCGCGGCCATGACGGCAAAATTCAGGGCGCAGGGGCTGCAATGCCGCCATTTACTGGGCTGCAGCGAACTGCAGGAAGATATGACTTCTTTTATTATCAAGCGCTTTATCGGCAATATCATTCAAAATTCCGGACCGGAAAATAAGCACTATCATTTTGTGACGCACCTGCCGGTGGTGGAAAAACTTGGCTTGCCGGAGCTGGAAGCCTGCGGAATCTGCATCTGCTCTGCCGCAAACTGGCAGGAAATGCTGGCGGAAAATTTTGAAGTTATAAAGCTGAAGAATCCGAGCCATGATGAAATTTATAATTTGCTGAAAACGCTGCGTATAGAGCCGGAAGAGCTTGAAAAGTTCAGTCCGGACGGCATCTACAGCGCTTTGAGCCGGACTTTATAGTTTTTTGTATATAATAAATCTTAATCTTCTCAAAAACACCAGTATTGAGAAGATTTTTTTTGTCAAAAAATATCAAAATTTGTGCAAAATAATCTTGATTATCAAAAAAAAATATGCTACCTTAAAAATGAATAAAATATTATCTATGTATGCTATTAAGTTACTATTAACGTGAAAAGAACTATATAAAGTTAATTTAGTTTAGTTAACCAAGTATTTTTCTAATCCATAGATAATTTGAGTTTTTATGATTTCTGTACAAGAATATGTATAGATTTATATATAACTATTCAAGAATTAGTCAGCTTGAGTAGCCCTGTTTTCTTTATAGAAAACATTTGACTGTTAGTATGATTTCGGAAAAAGGTTTCTTTCGGAGTTGTATTGACCTGTTTATATTTTTTTATATGAACAGAAAAAATGTTTTCTTATCGTAGAAAGCAGTTTAAGTAGAAACCAAATTTAGTGCAAAATTAAAAATAATAAGTCTTATGGCACGTAACATTTTTTCAATCGTAAAGAGTTTAGTAATCGTAGTAGTTTCTGTATTTGCTTTGGCAGCTTGCACCGCTGAGGGCGCTGATTACAGCACTTATAAGGCAAAGGAAGACATCGTTCGTGGTACAAAGTATACAAATACTTTGGTTCACAACCTTGATTCTACCAAGTCAAGTGCTCGTGACAACATGGTTGCTACCTGCACTATTGAAACTGTTGAGAACGGCAATGTAGTTGAGGGTTCTGCTCACAAGGAGACCGCTAATCCTTTGATGGAGTGCAGCATCTTTGTAACAAAGGATGATTACACCATCACCGAGGATCAGATTAACTGCAGCGCTATTTCTACCAACATTTTGCGCAACCAGACTTCTAAGTCTGTTGCCAACAATGGTACAGAAGCATCAGATACAGTCGTTGTTACCATCTCTGATGGTCAGATTGTAAAGTGTCCTTCAACAATTACCAGCTACAAGACCACAGACGGTCATGCTTTTGGTACTGTTGAGTTGAGCAATGCAAAGCTTGTATCTATTGAGAATACAAATATCTCAGCAGGTACTCGCGCCGCTACTTATGTAAAGACAACTTTGCGTACTATGTATAAGATGGCGTTGACCTATGTTGAAAAGAACGTAGAGGGCACTCCAGCTTCTTACACAGTATATTTGACCGCAGCAGCTACACGCCGCGTTATTGCAGACAATGCAATCGCAAGCGTAACTGTTGAGAATAAGAACAGAGAGGTTATTGATGACAACACCGAGAAAGTTTCTTTTGAGGAGGTTATCACAATGACTGACGGTGAAGTTGTTCGCAATGCTAAGTCTATGATTTTGAACCGCGAGTTCAAGGGCATAGCAGCTTACGAGAAGTTTGTCAGCAATTTTGCTTTCAACCTTGCTAATGTAAACGGTATTGCAAACGGTACAGAGGCTCAGGTTAGCAATGCAGAGGGATGGACAGTATACGGCAAGACCGACAGCTATTCTGCAAACATCAGCAATGGTGCTGCAGCAGACGCTTTCGCAACAGCTTATACCCTCTATCACGAGCGCGCTAACTACAAGGACGCTAATGTTGAAGTATCTTTTGAGTATGTAGACGTTAACGTTAACGAAGCTAAGAACGAAGTTAGCAATGTTAATTCAGACAAGTCTGGATATGACAAGGCTATCTACGATAACGCTATCCGTACTTCTTATATGGGCTACACTCAGAACATTGCAGAGCAGGTTTATCTTTATAAGACAGCCCGCGCAATTTCTGGCTATGACTACCGCGATGCACAGCTTGTTGTTAATGACAACAATGTTATTGCTTCTGTAGTTTTCGTAACTCGTTATAACGACGGTACCGAGGAGACAGAGAAGGTTAGCAAGACTTTCGCACGCTCTTTGACTTGCACCAGCAACTGGACCGCATTTGAGAACAACTCTGATCAGTTTACTCACATGCTTAACGTAAAGCTTGCCGGTCAGGACAAGAAGAACGACGGTGAGTGGGCATGGGTTAATGAAACTCGTACCATTACTAACATTGCTTCTTTGGCTTCTAGCGAGCAGACAAACTCTTGGACATCTGTTGATCCTAACTCTATCACTTTCAGCCGCCAGGGTCAGACCTACACTTTTGGTGAGATTGAATTCAAGGCAGTTGACGAGGAAGGTAAGGTTACATTGTCTTCAGATGAGGATGAGAAGTCTGTATTTGACTATAGCGCCAAGGTTAATGTTACATTCGGCAGCAACACTATCAGCAGCGTAGCTCCTGGCAAGATTATTGTTGCTAAGGAGATTAAGGGTGATTTCCCAGCTGAGTGGGGTAAGTTTGTATCTGCAGTCTGCACCGTTTCACACAATGAAACAAAGACTGATTGGGTATACGCTTGGTCTCTTCACTTTGAGAACGGTACTCTCCCTGTAATTGTTGGTAAGGATGCAGCTAATGCAACTGTTGACCAGAGCCTTTTTGATACTGACACCAATACAAGATTTAATGGTGCTGGTTACAAGAACGGCAAGTGGCAGAATGCTATTGCTCAGGATAATGATCATTATATGTTGTGGACCAATACAAACGGTTCTGCACTCAATACAATGCTTTATCCAACCGCTACAATGTGGAACTGGAACAACGGTCACAACACCGTGTTCACTTCTGATTTCACATTCAGCATTGAGAACAATGGCAAGACTCTCAAGGTTATGAAGAATGGTCAGGAGTTTGCTTCTTACAGAGCATCTTCTAAGTAATTCTTTTTGACTTTATAAATTTAGTTTTCATTAAAGGTTTCTCTCTATTTTGAGCAGACGACCTCTTAGTATTTACATTTGCGGAGGGGCAAGAGCAACATCTTGTCTTTCCGCCTTAAAAACTTTGAATTATGTTGAATTTTAAGAATATCTTTTTGAGTGTAGCAACATTGTGTGTAACTTCTACAGCTTCTGCTGAGTGCATCTCCGGCGTAGACTTCTTTGAGGAGCCTGAACTTGAGGTTGTTGCAGAGGCTACAGAGATTGCAGCTGAGCCTGTACAGGAAACTGCAGCAGAAACAGCTGTGATGGTTGATACAACTTCTAATGATGTGGACGACTTCGCGTATGTTGAGGCTGTTCACAGAAGAACCGCTAACTATGACTATCGGTCTGTAGAGACTGATAACGGAAAGCGCGTTCTGTTGGAAACCGCTCCTAACTCAGGTTTGGAGATTGGTATTCAGGCTGGAGTTGATTACTTCAACTCAATGGTTACCCCTACCGTTGGTGCCGAGCTCGGTTACCACGGCAAGCGATTCTCTTTTGCCGCTTCTGCCAATATTGGTATGAGCGAGTATAACAAGGAGTCAGCGAAGTCAGGCGAAAAGTATATGATGACTAACTTCAACTTTGAGGCTGGTCTTCGTCTTTTTGACTTGCCTAGCAAGTATCTGCACCAGAAAGAGGTGTGGTTGATTGGTAATTTCGGTTATAAGGTTCGCAAGAACTATAACGCTTTTACCGACGATGCGCACGATGGTTCAATTAACTTCAAGGTTAAGGGTTCCACCATGATTTTTGGAGGCGGCGTTCGCGTTGACTTCAAGAATTACATGAAGAGAAGTAACTTCTATGTAAAGGCAATCGCATATGCGGGCCACGAGTACTTCTTTGACGGTAGTGAGGTTCGCTTCGGCGCATCGGCAACACTTGGCTTCAACTTTGTTTTGGGCAAGAAGACTCAGAATACATCGGCTATCAATAAGCTGTTTGGTTCTAAGTCAGCTTACAAACAAGCGCTTAAGGCAAAGAGAGCCATTGCTAACTACTAGATTTTCTTTCAGTTTTTTTCGGAAAAAATTATTATAAAAACAGCGTTTCCCGTAAGGGAAGCGCTGTTTGCGTTTTAAATGCTGAGTAAAAGCCGGAAGCTAAGGCTGCCGCTTAATGTTTATATTTAGATTTTTTATAGGCTTTAATCCGCTCTTTTTTGGCTTTGCATTCCTGAGGGTTGGCTTTGCACCATTTGGCTTCTTGCTCGCGTTTTAAGGTGCGGTAGAGTTCCGGACGCATAAATTTGCCTTGCCAAACTCCAAGCTTTTGCGCTTTAGCGGCTTTTTCATCCGCCTCATAACGTTTGCTGCGGTAGCTTACAGCCTGACCGGCTGCCACCATTTCGCGGTTTATTTCTATGTCATCGGCAAAGCATACGCACAGCTCTCTGCCGTAGCGGTCGGGCTTTTCTTCGCATCGGCAGCTGATTTTTTTATCTTTCATCAGCTTCTTAATATAGTCTAAGGATTCCAGCCCGCAGCGGTATTTAGCGCCGTCTTGGCGGCGGCAGGTTTGCTTATATTCCGGAGCGTCTATGCCCTGCAGCCGGATTCGCCGGCCGGCGTTTTCTAAGGAATCGCCGTCTACAGCATATAAGCTTCCGTCATCATCTGCCGAAAATGAATTGCCGGACTGCATGCAGGCGGTAATGAGTATCAAAGCCGATATAAATAGAACCGAAGCATATTTCATTTTGTTTTCTCCAGCCGGAATAATAACAGCATATTTTTTTATAAGCAACTTAATTTCTTTACTTTTCTTTCATACAATCTTGCTAATGTAAGCTAAAGATTTATAACTAATTTTGTATAAGGTACCAATATGTTAAAAAAATTAGGAATATTATCGGCGGCCTGCTTTGCGCTTTTGGGCTGCCATACGGCCCAAGAAAAAGAACCGGCGCAGCAGCCGGTGCCTGATGTTGCTTTTCAGCAGCCGGCAATCAAAATGCCGAAGTCAATCATTGTCTGCCGCGCTAAGCAATGCGCTCCGGCTCAAGCTGCAATGTCTAAGGAATATATTTATAACACTTTGCTGCATATGCTGGACAGCAACGCCCGCAAACGGGCTTTAGTCTGCGCGGCCGACGCCAATACTCATGCCTGCACCGAAGAATATGTTTCTATGCCGATTACCGTGGGCATTACACCGGCTTATTTGTATATTGACGATGTAAAAATCACCGATGTTTCCATCAGCCGCAAAAATACTTCGGCTTTGGATTTGATTTTGAATTGGAATATTTCTTATAACGGGCAGACTCCGATTTGCCGTCCGAGCAAAACTCTGCTGTATGCTAAAAATATCAATAACGTGATTATGGAAGACAACGGCTATGCCTGCAAGCTGACAACTATCGGCACCAGCACGGTTAAAACCTTGTTTGCCATAGATTATATTGATTTAGACTACAACTATATCGGCGGTTTCTATTCAATCGGTCTGTCCGGTCCGGCTTTCGGCGGCGGTTCGGGCTATATGCTTTTGCGCCTGCCGGAAGATATTTCTATGGATCCGAAAGATTTTCAGGTAAAGAAAGAAGAAAAAAAGGCTGAGCAGCCTGTAGCCGCGGTTCCGTATTATGTTCCGCAGGCTCTGCCGCAATACGGCACGGCTCCGGTGCAGGCTCAAGCTCAGGTTCCGGCGCAGGAAGCGGTTCCGCAGCAGCCTAAAGACCCGGCTCCCAATGTTGACACCATCATAAAATATAACCATGCTTCTCAGGAATATGACAAAGCCAAGGCTAAAATTGCTAAAAAGAAAAAAGAAGAGGCCGAGGCTGTTACCTATGAGGGTGTAAAAGTCTTTCCTGTTAAGCATTCCAACATAGCAGCTCAGCCGGTGACGCCGAGCGATAAAAACGAACTTACCGACTATCGGCAATACCGCAAAAAATAATTTCAGCGTCTTTATAAAAATATCGTCCGTCCGGGCGATATTTTTTTGTATAAATTCTTGTCAAAATGAAAAAAATGTGTTACTGTAAAAATGTCAAAATATTACCAATGGATGCTTATTATGCCTATTATTGTCGGAAAGATAGCCTATAGTTTGTATAAACAGCTTTAGTTGCTTTATCTTTTCGCTGGTAATTTTGCGCTTACTTTTTTTTATTTCTCCCTGCCTAAAGCACGGACACGATATACCCTTTAGAGATTTAGTCTGTTTCTAAAGGTCTGTTTTTGCTTTGAAAGCATTGATTAAGACTGGCGTTTGATTTGGATAAAATGGTTTCTCCAAAATTGAATGCCCCGTATTTTTACGGAAAATGTTTTCAAGTGAAAACAAATTGAGAAAAAAGAAACCGATTTGTGTAAAATTATAAATTTTCTTATACAGTTATGGTACGTAAATTTCATTTTCTGAACGTCATTTTGACGATGGTGGTAATGTTTGTTTGCGCAATTTCTTGCACAGACGAAGGTGCTGAAACACAGAGCTTTAGGCCTGTTGTTGACCGCTCGGAGTATGACAACATTTTGGTTCATCAGTTTGATACCGCTCGTGTCGGCTATGCTTATGACCACATGACAAACACCTTTAAGGGGTATGTTTACTCCGGCAGCAATCGCATTGATTCGCTTGTTAGAGATTTTCATCCTGAAATGGACGCCGTTTTAAAGGTGGCCAAGACAGGTTACAACATTACCGAGGATTTGCTCAATTCTCAGGTTATCGCCTCTGATATCAAGCGCAAGTACGAGCCTGCGGCTAACGAGACCGGCACTTGGCTTGACAAGGACACCGTGAGAATTGAACTGAACGACGGACAAATTCTGACTGTTCCTGTAAACATCAGCACGCTTTCTGTTGAGTTTCAGCAAAAGAGAATTTTCTGCGGCAGCGATACACTTTTGAGCGCACGTTTGTATTCAGTCAAAAACTTGCCTGTAACAAGCCGTGCTTCATATGTTTCTAAAACAGTCAACACCGAGTATACGGTTGAATTGACTTTTGCCGACAAGAATACTTCTGCTTATCAGCGCCATTTGATATATCTCAAGGGATATGCTTTGCGCTATGTGCTTTCTGAAGATGACATTGACAAGGTTGTTGTAGAAAACAAGAACCGCGTGGTTATTGATGCTACAACCGAAAAATGCTCATTTGACGAAGTTGTTTACATGAAGAGCGGCGAGGTTAACCGTTCTGAAAAGAGCATTATCTTGAACCGCTTGTTTAAGGGCATTGACCCATACGACAAGTATGTTAAGAGTTTTTCTTATGCTTTTTTGAAGTCTAACGGTTTGACCAGCGGCGCCGAGTCTCTTGCCCGTACAGACGGAAACTGGACTGTTTATGGCCGCACCAACAAGTATTCTGCAGATGTTTCTAACCAGATTTCTACAGAATTGATTGTTACCGACTATACTCTCTATCACGAGCGTACAGTTTATAAGGACTTGTTTGTAGAGGTTGCGTTTGATTTTGAGGATATTCAGGTATCCGAGGTTTCAAACCGCGTATCTGATGCAGAGTCTGACAAGGACGGCTATGACAAGGCAGTTTTCAACAACGCTGTAAAGGCTTCTTATATGACCTATGTTCACGACATTTCCGAAAAGGTAAATCTTTACAAAATCGCAAAGGTTGTGAACGGCTATGACATCCGCGATGCAAAGTTGGAGATTAAGGATGACAAAGTTATCGCTTCTTTGACTTTTGTTGTGGAATATGCTGACGGCACCGAGGAGCTTCACAACGAAACTCAGGAATTTGCCAGAAGTTTGGTATGCACTACCGATTGGACTGCAAAGGAAAGCATTACCGATCATACGACCGGCGATGCAGCCGTAGAGCTTAAGTCTGTCAACACCCGCAGCGATGGTTTCTGGAGCTTCAGCAATGAAACCCGCGTCATCACTACTCAGGCTAAGCTGCATTCTTCAGTACAGCTCAACAGCTGGACTGCAGTAGACCCTAACGATATTGTTTATACACGCGAGGGACGCAGCTATGCATTTGACAAGATTGAGTTTTCTGCAATCCATAAGGGAGACAACGTTGAACTTTCCGGCAAGGACGGTGATATTTCTATCTATAAGTATACCGATAATCTGACTGTTTCTTTTGGCGACAATAACAAGGAAACAACAGCTCCGGGTACTATTTTGGTAGACGGTAAAACAACCACCGGCTATGAGATTCGCGACAGCAAGCTTGATGTTAAGGATAACAGCGTTACTGCATCTTTGACATTTGTAACCAAGTATCTTGACGGCACCGAGGCAACAGAAGCTGTATCAAAGACTTTCCCTCGTTCTCTTACTTGCAATTCAGATTGGACGGCTCGTGAGAAGAACGCCTCTCAGACCACAGCTAAGCCTAGCTTTGTAATGAGCGGTTCAGAGCAAGTTTCTGACGGAAATTGGACTTATCTCAAAGAGACTAAGACCATTACAGCTATTGCGACCCTCAACGCTTCTTCACAGGAAAACAGCTGGACATCGGTTGATCCTAACAGCATTGTTTATACCCGTGAAGGCGTAAGCTGCGAGTTTATGAAGCTCAAGTTTGACGTTGCGTATGTAAACTCTGATGTTCAGCTTGCAAGCAAGGAAAATTTGGTTGAAACCTATAAGTACGCCAACGACATCAACGTGCTGTTCGGCGACAATACGGTTAAGACCACTGCTCCCGGCACTATTATTGTTGAAAAGAACCGTGAAGTGATTGGCCGCGAGTTCCGCGACAAGAATATTGTTATTGATGATAACAATGTTACCGCTTCGGTTACTTTTGTAACAAAGTACAATGACGGCACCGAGGATACAGAGGCTGTTTCTAAGAGCTTTGCCCGTTCTTTGAAGTGCTATACTGATTGGACGGTTAACTCTCAGAATATCAAGCCTATGACCTTGATGGCAAATGCAAGTCTTAAGGATTCTAAAAACTTGACTGACGGTTTTTGGTCTTATGACAATGAAACCTATAACATTACAACTGATGTCAACTTTGCAGGTTTGGGCGGCGACACTCAGACTAACGGTTGGGAGGCAGTTGTGCCTAACTCTATTGTTTATACCCGCGACGGTGTAAGCTGCGAGTTCGGCAAGTTTATGCTTTCGGCTAAAGAAACAGGTTCATCTGTTGATTTGGCAAGTCAGACCGAAACTGAAATGCGCTATAGCTATAAGGATAATGTAGATGTTACTTTCGGCAGCAATACCGTAAAAAGTTCTGCTCCAGGCACCATTATCAATGCTATAACCGTTGTAGATTATGAATTCCGCAACGGAACTCTGACTGTATTTGACGGCAGCGTTAAGGCTGAACTCGTTTTTGTTACTAAGTATTCTAACGGTACTGAAAAGACAGAACCTGTCAGCAAGATTTTCCAGCGTATGTTCACAACTGAATCTAACTGGACATCTACTGAGGCCAACGCTAACCAAAGCACCGGTTCTGCTACTGTAGATCTTTTGAATACAGCAGCGCAGACCGACGGTTTCTGGAGTTTCAGCAATGAGACCCGCTCAATTACCACTTCTGCACAGCTCAACGGTTCAACTCAGACTAACAAATGGAAGTCTGTAGATCCAAACTCTATCGTTTATACCCGCAGCGGCAAAACCTATAAGTTTGATGTTTTGAACTTCAGCGCTCAGGAGGCAGGTGCAAGCGTGAATGTTGCTTCTGATACGGATGAAATGACAACTTACGGCTATACCGACATGATTAACGTTATGTTCGGCAATAACACCATCAACGGTTCGGCTCCAGGCACTATCAATGTAGAAAAGGCTTGGACTCCTGATTTTCCGGCTGAATGGGGTAAGTTTGTATCGGCAACCTGTACACTTTCTCACAATGAGAGCAAAACAGACTGGGTGTACTCTTGGTCTTTGCACTTTGAAAAGGGTACTCTTCCGGTAATTATCCGCCAGAATGACAGCGCAGCTGCTATTGACCTTAGCTTGTTTGACAGCGACACTAACAGTAGATTTAACGGAGCTGCCTACAAGAACGGCAAGTGGCAGAATGCGATTGCGCAGGACAACGACCACTATATGCTTTGGACCAATACTAACGGCAGCGCTTTGAATACCATGCTGTATCCGACAGCCGCTATGTGGAATTGGAATCACGGCAAGCAGAGCGTGTTCAATGATGACTTCTCTTTTGAGATTGGTCATAACGGTTCATCTCTCGTGGTTAAGAAGAACGGTACAATCTTTGCCAGCTATAAAGCAGCCAAGTAATTTGGTATCTTTCTAAATAAAAAAACAGCACCCGTTATCAGGTGCTGTTTTTTTGTGCGGACTATCTGTCTTTTGGCTTGACATTAACAGAAAATAAACTAATTTATAGCCAACACTTAAAATTTTATGAATAGGAGAAAAAAATGAGTGCTATTGTTGATATTCATGCCAGAGAAATTTTAGACTCTCGCGGTACACCGACCGTTGAAGCCGAAGTTGTTTTGCAGTCCGGCGCATTCGGCCGCGCTGCTGTTCCGTCAGGTGCTTCTACAGGCGTTCACGAAGCTGTAGAATTGCGCGACGGCGACAAATCCCGCTTTGGCGGCAAAGGCGTTTTGAAAGCTGTTGAAAACGTAAACGACAAAATTTATGACGCTTTGGCTGGCTATGAAGCAGAAGACCAGATTGACATTGACAACACAATGATTGATTTGGACGGCACCGAAAATAAAGGCAACTTGGGCGCAAACGCTATTTTGGCTGTATCTTTGGCTGTTGCTAAAGCTCAGGCCGAAGAAGCCGGCTTGCCTCTGTATCGTTACTTGGGCGGCACTATGGCCCGCACTTTGCCGGTTCCGATGATGAACATCTTGAACGGCGGCAAGCACGCAGATAACCCGATTGATATTCAAGAATTCATGATTATGCCGGTTTCTGCCGATTCTATTAAAGAAGCTATCCGCATGGGCGCTGAAATTTTCCAAACCTTAAAGAAAAACTTGAAAGCTGCCGGTCAAAACACCAACGTTGGCGATGAGGGCGGTTTTGCTCCGAATTTGAAATCTGCAGACGAAGCTTTGACCTTTATTGTAAACGCCATCAAAGACGCCGGCTACAAACCGGGCGAAGATGTTGTTTTGGCTATTGATGCTGCTTCTTCAGAATTTTATGAAAACGGCAAGTATGAAATGAAAGGCGAGGGCAAATCTTATACCAACGCTCAGATGGTTGAATACTACAAAGGCTTGTGCGATAAATTCCCAATCTTCTCTATTGAAGACGGTATGGCCGAAGATGATTTTGAAGGCTGGAAATTGTTGACAGATGCTTTGGGCAACAGAATCCAATTAGTCGGCGATGATTTGTTCGTTACAAACCCTAAGCGTTTGGCTATGGGCTTTGAAAAAGGCATTGCTAACTCTATCTTGATTAAAGTTAACCAAATCGGTACTTTGAGCGAAACCATGAAAGCTGTTGATATGGCTCAGCGCCACGGCTACACCGCTGTATTGTCTCACCGTTCCGGCGAAACCGAAGATACAACTATTGCCGATATCGCTGTTGCTACCAACTGCGGTCAGATTAAGACAGGTTCTATGTCCCGTACCGACCGTATGGCTAAATACAACCAGCTGATTCGCATTGAAGAAGAATTGGGCGATATGGCTGTTTATGCCGGTAAATCTATTTTGAAAAAATAATTTGCGGCAAAAGCTGAATTTAACAAAGCGGCGGGAGAAATTCCGCCGTTTTGCGTTTAAAAAACTTGCGGCGCTTCGTATAAGTTTGTGAAAAACACTCAGTCCTCTTGCCTTTTGCAAATAGGGGTGCTAAAAAAGAGCAAATATGAAATGGAGAAGAAAAGATGAAAAAGATTATTTTGACCGGCGACCGCCCGACCGGAAAGCTGCATGTCGGCCACTATGTCGGCTCGCTGAGCGAACGTGTAAAGCTGCAGAATTCCGGACTGTACGATGAAATTAACATTATGATTGCCGATGCGCAGGCTCTGACTGATAACGCCGAGCATCCGGAAAAAGTCCGAAGCAATATCCTGCAAGTGGCGCTGGACTATCTGGCTTGCGGCATAGATCCGGAAAAATCCACCATATTTATTCAGTCCATGGTGCCGCAGCTGACCGAACTGTCTTTTTATTATCAAAATTTGGTAACTGTTTCCCGTCTGCAGCGCAATCCGACTGTAAAGAGTGAAATTCAGATGAGAAATTTTGAAACCAGCATTCCGGTTGGCTTTTTCTGCTATCCGATTAGCCAAGCTGCTGATATTACAGCATTTAAGGCTACAGACGTTCCGGTCGGCGAAGACCAAGAGCCGATGCTGGAGCAATGCCGCGAGATTGTTCACAAATTTAACAGCGTTTACGGCGACACCTTGGTAGAGCCTAAAATTGTTTTGCCGTCAAACAAAGCCTGCCTGCGTTTGCCGGGGATAGACGGCAAAGCCAAAATGAGCAAGTCTTTAGGCAACTGCATTTATTTATCAGAGGAGCCGGAAGAAATCCGCAAAAAAGTTATGTCTATGTTTACCGACCCTAACCATTTGCGGGTAGAAGACCCGGGGCAGGTGGACGGCAATCCGGTGTTTATTTATTTGGAAGCTTTCAGCAAGCCGGAGCATTTTGCCGAATTTTTACCGGAATATCAGAGTTTGGATGAACTTAAAGCCCATTATCAGCGCGGCGGTTTGGGCGATGTTAAGGTTAAAAAGTTTTTGAACAATGTTTTGCAGGCAGAACTGGAGCCGATTCGCACCCGCCGCAAAGTTTGGGAGCAAAAACTTCCGGAGGTTTTGGAAATTCTGAAACAGGGCAGCGCCGCCGCCGAGGCAAAAGCTGCCGCAACTCTGGAAGACGTCCGCAAGGCTATGAAAATAAACTATTTTGACGGCGGAGATTTAATCTAAAATCTTTATGTTGGAATAATGGGGAACCTTGTAAATTTTGCAAGGTTCTTTTTTTATAAAAAATTGACATAAAAATATTGACAAAATAAAAAATATCTGGTAAATCTGTTTTCAACGATTGAATCATTATGTGTGTCAAAAATTTTTAATTTACGTACGATAGTTTTTTCTTCATTGTGAAAATGCGGAAATAACGCTTCTTTAGAATTAGATTTAAAATTGAAACTAATTTTTTTAGGACTCTAAATTAAGAGTAGCTTCTGTTTTGTTGTGAAACACGGCAGAAGTTTTTTAAGAACACTTCCAAATCATAATATATCGTTTTGAACTGTTCTTCAAAATGCACCCCGCTTTTATTTTCTGAGCAAAATAAAGCGGGGTTTTTTGTTGCTGAATTTTAGTTTTGCTGCAACAAAAAAGCACTTTAACCATACAGTTAAAGTGCTTTTCTTTGTTAGAACATTACAACACCGCTTGCAGTATAAACTGCAGATGCAGCATTGCTGCGTGTTGTCGTTGTTGTGTTTGTGCGAGCAGCAGTCTTAACAACGCTGTTAACATTGCCAGCCTTTGCCAACTCATCAACAGAAACAACCTTAACTGCAGGATTTGCAGTTACAGTAGTATTCTGAACAGTTTCAGCAGACTCAGTACGGCGAGCTTTCTTGCTCTTGAGACGGATAGGAATATTGATTGCGCCAAAACCCTTTTCACCGTTGCCAATACGAAGATTAACACCAGTATAAGGATCATAGCTGACACCAAAATTCTTAGTCTCAACAACTGCAGCACCAGCACCGCCGTAAACACCGTAACCATAACCATTGTTAGGAATGATTACACCGTTAGTCATACCCTCAGGAGCCTCATAACCAATCTTGCGAATGGCCATGATATTGTTCTCGTATTCCTCAACCTCAATAATATCGCCTGCGCGGAGAGAGTTGAAGAATGAAGTAAACTGGCGCTGACGTGTGCTGTAAAAGCATTTGCCATTAGTGCAAATAACTTCTGTACCGCGATCATAAGAACCAATACTAACGTATTTTACCTTAAAAGTCTCAGTAGCCAATGCAGAAACTAAAGAAACAACTACCAATACGAATGTTACAAATAACTTCTTCATAATATGATTTTTTTTAACGAGGTTCGCTCCTAAACTAATCCTCACTAAATTAGACTTCAAATTTTAAACAAAGTACATTATTCAAAATCTTATAATCATAAAAGCAATCAAAGTCAAAAGAGCAAAACCCAATCAAACTATGAAGAAAGCTTAAATAATAAACAAAATTTTAAATAAAATACTTAAAGAATACAATGTTATTGTACAATATTTTTTCTATTTTGGCAATAAAAAAAAGAGAAGCATTTTAACTTCTCTTTTTGACTGCTGTACAGATTATTTATTCTGCCGCGATATTGGCTGCAGCCGCCGCTTCTTTTGCCGCTAATTCTTTGTTTTTGCGGCTGACATAGCGTTTTGCCATTTTGACCGCATTGTCATAGTTAGAGGCTGTAGAAATATCGGACAAACGGACGTGTGCATTAGCAAAAGCTTGGTGCAGAACGCGTTTCGGCTGGGTCTTGATGTTAGAAATAATCACTTTTGTTTGCGTTTGGTGCATTTTTTGGATAAATTCCACAATCAAGTTAGCGCCGCTGGCGTCAATCATAGAAACGTGACCCATACGGATAATAACCACATTCGGCTTTTTCTCCAGCTGGCGGAAAAACTCAGAAATTTGAGTTACCACGCCAAAGAACAGCGGACCGGCTACCCGTACTACCACAATGCCTTTTTCATGCAAATCGTGAGCTACTTCCGAGTCGGTATCCGGCAGCACTTTATCCATATTTGCCAGCTCAATTTCCTTGCTCATACGGTGCATAAAGATAACAGCAGCCATAATAAAGCCCACAGCGATAGCGGCGCTCAGGTTTACAACCACGGTCAAAATTACCGTAACCAGCAATGTATATCTATCACCCGGCAGAGATTTTATCAATCCCAGCATCTTGTCTAAGTTCAGCATGTTCCAGCCGATCATAATCAAAATCAGCGCCAGGCTTGAAAGCGGAATAAACTTAACCAGCGGAGACAGGCAGAACATAAATATCAGCAAGAATACTGACTGCATCATGCCCGAAACCGGAGAATAGGCATTAGCTTTGTAGTTGGTGGCAGTTCTGGCAATGGCGCCGGTTGCCGGCAAGCCGAAGAATGCAGCTGCAGCAATATTGGCCAAGCCTTCGCCGACCAATTCAGCGTTAGGGTTATGCATATCGCCGCTCATGCTGTCTACTACTTTAGCGCTCAAAAGCGACTCCACGGCCGCCAAAAAGGCCACGGTTAAGGCGCTTGGAAATACCAAACGGAATAAATCCAAGCTCATAGCCGGAAATTCCGGAGCCGGAAGCATTTTCGGTAAATCGCCGTATTTGCTGCCGATGGTTTCAACCGGCAGGTTAAAAATGCAGGTCACTAAAGTGGTAATGATTAAAATAGCCAAATAAACCGGTACTTTCGGAGTAAATTTCTTAATTCCCAAATACAAAGCCAGCGATAAAAAGCCGATAAAAGCAGCCGCCCAGTTGGTTTGCGGAATGCTGATAATATAAGTATACCAGCGCTGCAGAAAGGCGTTTGGAATATCATTGCGGGTCAAGCCTAAAAAGTCTTTAACCTGCGATGTAATCAGGATTAAGCCGATACCGGCGGTAAAGCCGATAATTACCGGATACGGAATATATTTAATATAGCTGCCCAGCTTCATAAAACCGGCGGCCATCAGCAAAATACCGGTCAGAATCATAGAGGCGATTAAACCGTTATAGCCGTAGCTTTGCAAAACTTCCAAAACCACAATGGCAAATGCGCCGGTCGGCCCGCCGATTTGGAAGCGCGAACCGCCCATAAGGGCAATCACAAAACCGGCAACAATCGCCGTATACAAGCCTTGTGCCGGAGTCAGACCGCTGGCGATTGCCAATGCCATGGCAAGCGGCAAGGAGACGATACTAACCGTCAAGCCCGAAATGCAGTCGCGCTTGAACAGCGATAAACTATAACCTTTTCGTAAAATTTCTATAGATTTAGGCGTGTAGTCAGCCTTTAATCTTTCCCATATTTTTTTTAACATCTTTTCCTCTGATTCTTTTCAAAATTCTTTTCCGTCCCTTATAAAGTACAATTTTCAAATTTTGTCAAGACGTGAAGCAAAGAAAAATGTTTGTTTTATTTATATTTTAGCTTTTAATTTAGAATTTTTGCCGAAAAACAATCCGGCTTCAAACAGCAGATAGGTAGGCACGGTCAGCATCAGCTGGCTGACGATATCCGGCGGAGTTAAAATTCCGGATATGATTAAAATACCGACAAAAATATAAGGGCGCTTGCTTTTTAAGGTGTCATAGGCCACAATATTTGCCCGCAGCAAAGAATAGGTTATCAGCGGAAACTGAAACATCAGCCCAAACACTACCGAAAGCCTCAGCGCTAAACTCATAATATTTGAAATCCCCCAGACGGCCTTAATTTCTGCCGTAGAAAAGCTCAGGCCGAAATTAACCAGCAGCGGCAGAATAAAAAACAAGCAAAACAGCACGCCGCAAATAAACAGGCCGCTGGAAGTCAGAACGATAGACTTTATAAATTTGCGTTCATGTTCATAGAGAGCAGGGAGCAGAAACAGCCAAACCTGCCGCGCGATATAGGGAAAGCATACCAGCAAATCCAGCACCAGCGCAATTTTTATCTGCAGAATAAAAACTTCCATCGGCGAAAAATAGTTTAGCGTGACTTCATTTTTCCCAATGATAAAATGTATAAGCAAATCCAAACCGTAAGGCGCCGCAAAAAACAAAGGCACCGCGCCGATAGCCAACGCCGCAAGGCATTTTATCAGCATGGTGCGCAATGCTTCTAAATGAGATATAAGACTATCGTCTTGAGCGTCCATTATTTGTCTTTCTTTTCTTCTTCGGCTGCGGCTTTTTCTACCGTGTCTTTAAGCTCCTGCGCCTCATTCTGCAGCATTTCTTTAGCTTTTTTATATTCATACTGTGCTTTGCCTAAAGCCCGAGCCAATTCCGGAATGCGCTTGCCGCCGAACAGCACCAAGACCACAACCAGAATCAACAGAATTTCACTAACACCCAAAGACATTTTTTATCTCCTTAATTTATTATATAAGCCGATTATAAAAAGCGTTTGCTTATTTGTCAATCTGACTTTCAGTAAACGGATCTGCTCTGTGACCAACCAAATGAACTTGTGCGTAATCTTTTTCAAATTCCGCTTTTTCAGCCGCGCTCAGACGAACATTAGCAGCACCTAAAAGTTCTGTCAGATGCTGAGGATTTGTTGTCCCCGGAATTGGCGCAATCCAATCTTTTTGCGATAATATCCAAACTAAGGCAAACTGTGCCGGAGTAACGTTTTTGCGTTTAGCCCATTTTTTAACCAATTCATAAATAGCCATATTTTGCGGCAAGGCTTCCGGCGTAAACATAGGCAGAGTAGCCCGTCGGTCATCTTTGCCGAAACGGCTGTCAGCTTTTACGGCGCCTGTTAAAATAGCGCGTCCCATCGGGCAATATGGCACAAAGCCGATACCTAATTCCTGCAAAGTCGGAAAAATTTTAGTTTCCGGTTCGCGCCAAATTAAAGAATATTCGCTTTGCACGGCGCTGAGCGGACAAATTGCGTGTGCGGCGCGGATGGATTTTGCGCTGGCTTCAGACATACCCCAATGCAAAACTTTGCCCTCTTTTATTAAGTCTTTAACGGTTCCGGCTACGTCTTCCATCGGCACATTCGGGTCTACACGATGTTGATACAGCAAATCTATATAGTCGGTGTGCAAGCGTTTCAGAGAGCCTTCAACAGCTTTGCGGATATGTTTAGGCTCGCTGTTTAAAACTTGATTTTGCCCTTCTTCTACAGCAAAACCGAATTTTGTGGCGATTTTAACTTTATGGCGCACCGGAGCCAAGGCTTCTCCAACCCATTCTTCGCTGATGTGCGGACCATAGACTTCGGCGGTGTCAAAAAATGTTACACCTTGCGAATAAGCCTGTTTTATCAGCGCTATCATATCTGCTTTATTGTGTCTGGGACCGTAATAACCTACCATCGGCAAACAGCCCAGTCCGATTGCCGAAACATCTAAGCCGCCTAAATTGCGGTGCGGCAATGCGGCTTCAGTTTTAGCAGCGGCAGAAGTTAATTTACTGTTTAGTCCGGCAAGCAAAATTGCTCCTGTAGAAAACTTTAAAAATTCACGTCTGTTCATTTTTTATTCTCCTTTAATAACTTCCATTTTGGCGCTGAATCCGCCTTTATGATTGGCTAAATATTCCAATCCGCTTTCAATTTCTCCCAGTTTTATCAAACTGTTATCCGGTAAAAAGCCATGATTTTTATAGAAAATGCCTAAATTTCCCCATGGGGCGTAAATAAACATTTTACCGGCTGTAGCAATCATTCCGCGCGGTGCATCAGATAAGCTGACTGCCTTTGGAAATTCGCTAATTTTCTCTTCTCCGGCAAAGTCTGTAAATTCAAAATCTGCCGGCAGCATAGAAATCATCTGCCTGACAGCAGAATTATCCTCTAAGGCCACAACAACAGTTTTATCTTCAAAAGATATTTTTAATTTCATTGGTATCTCTTTCGCATTGGCAGCGCCTGTAAACAAGCAAAGCGCTAAAATATAATTAAAAATCTTCATTTTTGCCTCAAAAATTGTTTGAAACTAAATAAATTATGATTGACCTTTAAGAAAAAGTACAATATCGTTTTTTTATGGTGCTATAACTAAAATTTATAGTGAGACGGCAATGGAACTAAAGCAACTGCGTTATTTTTTAGTGATTTCAGAATGCGGAAATATGTCCGCAGCAGCGGAAAAGCTGCACATTTCTCAGCCGGCGTTGAGTTTGGCGGTCAAAAAGCTTGAAGAAGAACTTGAAGTATCACTTTTTAAGCGTACCAAAAACAGCATCGCTTTGAATGATAGCGGGAAATTAGTGCAGAAATATGCTAAGCAAATTTTGTTGCAAGCCGATAAATTAAAATCTGAATTTTTGCATTCTAAAAACGGCTTGCTTTCTTTGGGCTTTTGCGACCCCGGACCCATGCGCTATGCTGTTCCGCTGTTTCAAAAACAATATCCGTATATCAGCGTTACTTCACAGCTTTTTCCGGCTGATGATGAAAATATATTGCTAAATCAAGGTATTGATGCCATGATTTCACTAAATGAAACAACAAGCACGGATATGGTAAGCATACCTTTTCTGCAGGAAGAACTTATGCTGTCTGTTCCGGCAAATCATCGTTTAGCCAAACAAAAAAGCGTTTGCCTGCACCATGAAACAAATCTTGATTTAGCCTATTATTGCGGCGAGGGGGCTTATATCCGCAAGCTGGAGCCGTTTATGAATTGGCTGCAAAGCAAATTTAATTTTCAAAAGTTTGACGATTATTTTCTGTTCCGGCAGACTCTGGATGCGCAAAATTTGGTTACATTTACCACTAAACTAGTGCAGAATTACCGCCATGACGGCGAGAATAGGGTAATTATTCCGCTTGAAGATGACGGTATAAAAGCAACTTATAATTTGTTATATTTGCGCAAAAATCAGAAAAAATTAGCTGATTTTATTAGTTTTGCAAAAAATCAGCCGGCTTGGCTGTTTAATTTTTTGCCTGATAACTAAATTACAATGACAGTTTTTGTAGACTGAGCTTATAACAGCTCATCAAAAGCGTTAGGATTTAACAAAAAATCTTTCAGCCCGATAATGCCTATGCCTTTTTCATCATAATAAGGCTTTATATTGTCTTTAACTATAATAATTTTTCTGAACGAGTCATCAATTTTTAATAGAGGGCGTTTTTCCTGTTCTTGTTTTTCCGGGGTAGGCATTTGAAGAGCTGACTGAATATAGTATTTTTTATTGCCTTTATTAGCAATAAAATCAACCTCAATTTTTTTCTGAATATATTCTTGACCGGATTTTTCTGAAACAGCCAATTCTCCTACGTCTATTTGAAAACCTCTTATGTTAAGTTCATTGTAAATTACGTTTTCCATTAGATGCGTTTCTTCTAATTGCCTGAAATTTAGTCTTGCATTTCTTAATCCTACATCTGTAAAATAATATTTAGACGGCGTATTTATATATTTTTTTCCTTTTATATCATATCGCAATACCTTTTCCAGCACAAAAGAATCCTGCAGATAATTAAGATATTGCTTAACAGTCGGAGCAGAAATATTGATATGTTTAATGCTCTTAAATGTATCTGATAATTTTTGAGGACTGATTAAACAGCCTATTCCGGATGCAATAACATCCACCAATTCTTTCAACTCATCATTATTTTTTATGTTGTTTCGTTCTTCAATATCTCGGATATAAGTTTCACTAAACAGATTTTTTAAGTATTTGACTTTTTCTTCATCCGACTTTTGCAATAATGTCAGAGGCATTCCGCCGTAAGTATAATATTCTTTCCAAGCTTCTTCCCAATCTCCGCTGACGGCGCTGTAAAATTCAGAAAAACTTAAAGGATAAATTCTTATTTCATCTCCTCTGCCTCTAAATTCCGTAATCACGTCTGTTGATAAAAATTTAGAATTACTTCCGCTTACATAGGTATCTAAATTTTTTATATGCAAAAATCCGTTCAGTACATCTTCAAAGTTTTCCATCATCTGAACTTCATCAAGCAATAAATAATACATATCGTTATCTTTAATAGATGATTTTACAAAGTTATAACAATTATCCGGATTCCGATATTGTCTTTTATCATAATCATCTAATGCTAAATGGATAATATGGTCTTCCTTTACATTTTCATTCAAAAGATGTTTTCTGAATAATTCAGTTAAAAGGTAAGATTTGCCGCATCGGCGGATACCGCTGATTATTTTTATCAGTCCATTATGCTTGCGGGAAATGAGTTGGTTTAAGTAATGGTCTCTTTTTATTTCCATAATATATCCATCCTATTTTAGAAAATATGCAATATTGTACTTTTTCTAAAATAGAATATATCATTAAACAAATATTTTTCAATCTTTATTTTAGAAAATATGCAATATTATACTTTTTCTAAAATAGAAGTCCAAAAACTAGATATTAAAGTTTATCTGAAAAATGCTGGTGCGTAAATTAACGGTAGAATCAGCCGTACTCTCTAAGTCAACCTTAAAATCAGAGCATTGGAAGAGGCGGAAGTGTGTAAAAAAACGACCGTTTAAAAGGGACAGTTTTTAGGCTGTTTTTAAGAGTGTAGCAGAGGTCGTTAAAATTTGCAATAACTTTTTATATTTGCGATGTTTTTTGCTGATTTGTGAGAATTTTCAG
>CAVKTH010000010.1:0-32937 GCA_963659495.1 Bacteroidaceae bacterium
CGCCATCAGCCTGAAGAGCGATCAAGCCTGAAGAATAACCGGAACCCCAGTCATTGGTTACCAATGAAATGCAGGCTTCACGAGAAAGTTTTGTAAATACAAGAACAAATGCTTTATTATCGCCAGAAGCTGTACTGTCAGAAGCATCAATATAAACCGGACCGCTGAATGCGTCTGTCAAAGTTCCGGTATTTTCATTTGTACCTAATTCATCAGGAACAACACCCATAGAAATAGCGGTTTTGTTTGTCAAACCGGTGTAGGTATTTTGCTGAGCATACAAAGTTTTGATGTTGGCAACCAACATAGAAACGTTATCAGCAACTTTGTTTGTTTTGAATTTGTTCATAGCTTTTGAATAGCCGGCAATACCACCAACGGACAATACACCGATAATAGCCAAAACGCCCAGCATTTCAATCATTGAACGACCAGATTCGTTTACTCTCATTGTTTTTCTCCTAAAAAAATATGTTATGAGCATCCTAAGCTCAAATTTAGAATTATATTTAGGGAACCTCCTAAGTTCCGCTGGCAGTAAGATACTGCTTAATTCTTTCAATTTTCTTAATACCACAAAATTTTATATTTTGCAATAAGCTAAGGGTTATATTACTTTGGTAATAGTCCAAGCCTCAATAAAAATACCGGCTTCAGACAGGCTGAAACCGGCAATAATGCAGACTTTATATATATCAGCTTTGTTCGGCTTCGCCTTTTTTGAGGGCGTAGAACTGATTTTCCTGCGCCACTTTTTCGCCGGAGTGAACAACAATCTGCGGGAACGGGATTTCTATGCCCTCTTCAATAAAGCGTTTGTTGATAGCAAAACGCAAATCGCTCGGCACAACCCAGCCTTTCCAAATATCATTGGTATAGCAGCGCAGCTCAAAATTCAGGCTGCTGTCGGCAAAGTCTTTGAACAGCACATACGGCGCCGGATTTTTCATGACGTATTTATGAGCCAAAGCGCATTCCAGCAAAATTTTGCGGACTTTTTCCACGTCTGAACCATAGGCAACGCCGACCATAATGCTTTGGCGCGAGATGTTGTCGCCGTGGGTAAGGTTGACAATAGAGCTGGAAAGCAGGGTGGCGTTCGGCACAATCACGCTGGTGCGGTTGAAGCTTTCCATTTCGGTAGAACGGATGTTAATTTGCTTAATTTTACCTTCTGTTCCGTTCATAATTACCCAGTCGCCGACCTTAAACGGACGCTCAAACAGGATGATGATACCGGATACGAGGTTTTTAATCACATCTTGCAAACCGAAACCGATACCAACTGATAAAGCACCGGCGATGAATGCGAGGTTGGTTAAGTCAACGCCGACGGCGATAATGGCCAGCAAGCACGAGATTATGAAACCGACAAAGCTGATGCCGGAAATCAGCGAGTGCTTAATGCCGTCGTCAATATCCATGTTGTTGAAAACGTTGGCCGCCAAATGCTTTTTAATGATTTTAACCACGGTTAAAGATACAAAGAATATCAAAATACCGAAAGCGATGGCGATTAAGGAAATCTGCACGCCGCCGATTTTGAAGCCGAACAGCAGCTTTTTGCCCATCTGCAGCATAAAGTCGCCCGGCAAGCCCCAAAGATTCAGCAAGGTAAAGATGAGGGCTAAAACCAGAATCGGGTTAATCAGCGAAGTCAGCCAAAACTCTATTTTGCTGACGTTGCGCTTAGTTACTTTTATGGACTTCATCCAAGGACTGGCGAGTACAAGGCGTTTTAAGATATCTATAAAGGCATGGCGGAACAGTTCAAAAATTCCGAAAATAACCATAGATAAAATAAGGTTGCGCAAAATAAAGGAAGAAAGTTCCGGATAGCCGATTAAAGACAAGCCGAATGCGGTGGCCAATAGCAAATTGCTGGCAACCATAATTTTGAATCCGCTGTCCAGCGAATCGGTTTCTTCTTCATTTTCTTCAATATTTTCGGCAGTTATGCCTTTCATTTCGCGGTAGGTGTCAACGGCGATTTTGATAATCCAAATTAGGAAAAACGCCTTAACTGCGCAGGAAATCATCGTCAAAAAGTGAACGGTATCTATAGAGTAGCCGGCTTTTTGAGCGACTACCACTTGAATTAAGGCGATGGCGTTGCAGATGATGAACATGAAAATCACGCGGGTAAAACGCAGCGCTTTGTCGTTTGGAATATTAAACAGGCGCCATTGCGGATAGTTCGGAGCAAAAGTCACGCGGGAAATTGTTGCTTCTATAATGGCTAAGAACGATGAAAAGCCGGTAATCATCAAGACATGTCCCAGCAGGCTGTCGCCGAAAATTTTGGTGCTGACCATCCAAATCATGCAGGCGCCGACAAAAGCGTCCGGAATTAAGCCGCGGGCGATAGCCACGGCAATGGCGGCAACAACTTTGCGGCTGAAGTGCGGCAGCTCAACATCCTCTTTATAGCCCCAATGCGCCAGAATATATTTACGCAGAATAATGGCAACGGCCAGCGCGGCAATCAAAATCAGCGCCATAGAAACAATGCTGAGAATGGTGTAGCTGCGGTCTTCGGCCGGAATGCTCTGATACCAGTCAACCGGCGATTTTGTGATATCCCAGAAGAAAATGGCGTAAAGCTTCAGGCTGTTAAAGAAAACCATCGGGTTAATAAGCGCCGACTGCTTAGTGATTAAGTCGCCGTAAACGCGCTTGCTGCGGGCGTTTAGAACCTGCGTTGTCAGGTCTTCTATTTTAACAATCAGCAAATCGGCCTCTTTAAGCACGCGGTCTTCCGCCGTCAGCTCTTTAGTCAGGCTGTCGCGCTGCTTGGTTATAACCTTGTCTTCAGCAGCGCCCTCTTTAGGCTCGCCCAAGGCGTCAAGCTGCTTTTGAATATATTTTATATCCTTATCTAAATCCTTGCGGGTGGCGCTGATTTGCGCTTCTTGCTCGCTTAAATAGCTGACATAGCTGTTTATGTTTTCTTCGGTTAAATTTTCGCCTTTCAGCGCATTGTCAATTTGCTCCAGCTTTTTATTGATTTTGTTAAAATCTATGGAATTCTTGGAATCCGCACCGTCAGCGGCTTGCAGACTGCCGGCAAAAAGCAGGGCGGTAAAAAAGGCGATAAACAGAGTTTTAAAAAATTTAACCATGGATTTATTCCTATTTTTTCAGCAGAATTTTCAAAATATTGTAAGCGTTTTGAGCGGTTCCGGCGCGCAGGTCGTCGGCAACGCACCAAAAGCTGAAGCCGTTTTCTACAGATACATCTTGGCGCAGGCGGCTGACATAAATGTCATTTTCGCCCTGAACATCGTTGATTGAAACATAGCCGCAGTCAACATGCTTGTCAAAAACCACCACGCCCTTTGTGCCGCGCATTTGATTGCGAATCTGGTCTATATCTACATCATCTCCGCATTCAACGTTCACAAATTCGCCGATGCCGATAAAGGCTGGAATTACAGCGCAGTTGGCGTGTACTTTAACATCGCCGCCCAAAATCTTTTTGATTTCTACATTGGCCGCCCATTCATACTTGGTTTCATCGCCGATAAATTCTCCGACTTGCGGCAAAACGTTAAAGGCAATTTGCTTATGAAAGATTTTTTCATCGTCAACAATCGGCTCATTCATAAAAATCTTGCGGGTTTGGGCAAAAAGCTCGTCCATAGCCTCGCGTCCGTAAATGGAGGCGGCCATGTAGGTGTTGATTACCAAGCGCTGAATTTTATGTGTTTCCGCCACTTTCTGCAAAGGAATCATAATCTGCGTCACTTGCGGCGACGGAACGGCGATAATGCCTTTTTTAGCATCAGAAATTTTTTCATCATTCAGTCCGGCGATAACCAAAGGAACATCCGAATCCGCCGTATGCGCCGATGAACAGTCAATAACCATTACTTTTTTGGCAGAGGCGTGCGGAATATAGCGTTTAGCAATTTCTTCCGAAGTGGCAAACACGGCGATTTTAACCGATGAAAAGTCAAAATCATCCAAGTTCCAAACATCCATATCTACATCTTCGCCGTATGAAACCTGCGTGCCGAGCGGGCTGTTTGTGTCCACGGCAAAAATGCTGTCGGCAGGTGTGCCGTTTTCTTCCAAAATATTTAATAATTCACGACCTAAACTGTTATTTACACCAACAATGGCAATTTTATTCATGATGAGCCTCTTTATAAAAACTTTAAATTATGGCGTCATCATAAACTAAAAATGTTTACAAATAAATAAAATTTATCTGAAAAAATGTAAAAATATCAGCGTTCGGCAGAATTTTGCAAGGCAAGTTTAACAATGCCGGAATTGCTCTGCTGCTGATTTTTGGCAAGCAGGTTGCTTTCATTTTGAGCCGCTTTATTAACGGCATAAGAAATGCGTCCGCTCAGCTTTAACAGCTTTTGCGGATTAGACATGGCCTCGGCAAAATTCTTTTGGTCTTTTTTCTGCGAACCCGGAAGCTCTTGGCTGATTTGCCTGCCCTCTTCTAAGCTGAAGCCGGTTCTTTCCTTGGTAATCTGATTAGCTGTTTCCATACATTTTTCGGAAAGCTGAAAATCTTCTTTAGGCAGATATTGCGAAAGCTTGCCGACGGTTATGCCGAGTTCTTGCAGTTTTGGATTTTTATCAAAAGAGTCAAACATTTTGTTCACTCGCTGCTGATAATCTTTTTCATTGCCTATTACCAAACCGGCAGTGTTGCCATCAGAACTATTATTTTGGATGACTTCTAATATTTGTTCTTCGTAACTGGTTTGCCATTCATTCTTCCACATTTTAACAGTACCTTGCACCATGAGTTCTTTGGCTTCTTTGCTGTCTGGGTTCAAACCTTTGGCAATTTCATCTTTATAAAATGAGAAACGCCCGCCGCAAACATCCAGCTGTTTTAAGGCTTCTTCCTGGGATTTTCCGGCGGCTAAGTCAGCTTTATAATGATGATTAGCTAAAATAAGCTGAGACAGATTGGCTGAGCATTCATCCCAGCAATTCAGCTTTCCGAGTTCTACGGCATTTAATCCTGGGGCATAAGTGTTCGCTTTGTCATTTACCATATGCTGATTTTCGTGAGCGGCTACACTTTCTATCTCAGTTTTACTTTGTGCTACATAGTCATTTTCATAAAGCTGTTTCAATTTCATCAGTCTGTCTTGAGGCGTTTTTTCTTGCCCGTTATTTTCCAAAGTTATTTCCGCGTTATTGAAAGCTTGGTTAATTTCTTCTTTAGTCCCGCCGAAAGAAATTTCTACAATATTTTTGTCAGCAAAAGAGTAACCGCCAGCTTTAATATTCCCGTTATTATTAAATTCTTCAATAAAGTCCTGAGGAGAATTAACTTTTATCTCATTTTCCGGAGCGTTATTGAAAGCTTCTGTTTGCTGCTCATTGTATTCATTTTTTGCCGTTTTGGTATTTTTTGCGTCATATGAAACCACATCATCTTTTGTCAGAACATCTAAATTGCGTTTTATGACTTTAGATTCCGAATTTTTTACGTTGGAATAAATAAAAGTTCTTTCATTATCAATAGGAATATTCAGACTGTCGCTTTTGCCTTTTACAAATTCTTTAGTTTCTTTTTTGAGGTTTTCTTTTTGCTGAGGCGTTATGCCGGCAGAGGCATTGGCAGCGGTTGCCATGGCTAAAGCCAATGTCAGAGTTGTACTTTTGGAACGTAGAAATTTTTTGAAAGATTCTTCAGACATCGGCGCCTCTTTTGTGATTTTTACAAGATAACTTATGATAGCATAATAAATACAAAAATACAAGCAGTTTACGTCATAACAAAAAAAGCACTCGTAAAAACGAGTGCTTGCATTGAAGATGTACTGAGAGATGAATTACTTGTCTGTCCAGCCGTCAGCGTTTGCAACTTCCGGACTGAGCGGAGTGAGACGCTTGCGAGGCTTGGTGTACTTCTTGCTCTTGACCTTAGCTGTACGGTAGCGCTTATAGCGGGCATTCTCATCAACCAGCTCATAAGTCGTGTTATTAAGCTGGAACGATGAACCGACATTGGTCTCAGAAGCAATAACAGAAGCGTCAAGAACCTGAGCCTTACCTGTCTGAACGTCAACCACCACAGAGAGCGGATTACCATCCTTGATGAAAGCATAGAACGGAACACCGGCAGTTTTCTTGAAAGCATCAACGCGCAGAACCAGCTGAACCAGACGAGGCATGAGCTTGTTCATCATCTTAGTGTCAATAAGGTCTGGGTTAGTGTTGCTGAACTCTTTCATAGCGCGGTTAGCCTTGCGGTTAACGAAAAAAGCATTCAAATTCATAGAATCAATAATCTTACACATATGCAAAATAATTTAAGGGTTAATAATAAATTCAATACCCTATTATATATCATTACTTTTTGGCAAAATCAAGTATAATTTGTCAAAATTTTGTTATTTTTTACATTTAAACGCTAAATCAAGCGGTTGTTTGTATTCTTGGGCAGATATTCCGCCCAGGCCAAGCAGGGTGTGAAAAATATTGTCGTGCGAAACAGCTTCGTTTTTGGCGGATTTCAGACATTGTTTGTCTATTTTAAGCGCATTTAAAGACGAATCGGCAGCCCAGATGAAAAACGGAATATGCTTTTGCTCTTTCGGCGCAATAACATACGGCGCCGAGTGCAGATATATATTATATTCGCCCAGCGACTCGCCGTGGTCGGAAACATAAATCAGCAGGCTGTTATACTGCGGATAGTCATTTTGCAGCAGGGCGATGATATCCGCCAGATTCTGCGAGGTGTAGAGCAGGGTGTTGTCATAGGTGTTTACAATTTCTTCGCCGGAGCATTGGTTTAGCTTTTCGGTATTGCAAACCGGTGCGAATCGGCTGAACTCCTGCGGATAGCGCTTATAATAAGTCGGACCGTGGCTGCCGGCTTGGTGCATAACCAGAATAGTGTTTTGAGCCGGCTTAGCCAGCTGTTTTTGCATTTCTGATGTTAAAATGCTGTCAAAACAGGTGCCGGCGCCGCTTGGGCAAGGCGTGTGGGTTTCTACGCGCGTGCAGACGCCTTTGCAGTCGCTGTTATTTTCCAGCCAAACTGCGCGCCAGCCGTTTTTCTTAAATATATCCAGTACATTTTCAGTATAGTCCAAGCTGCCGTTGTCAAATTCCGTGCGGCTGTCTTTGGCAAACATGCACGGTACGGAAACGGCGGTGGAAGTGCCGCAGGACATAGCGTTAGTAAAGTTTATGATGCTGCCGGAATACGGTGCCAGCGGCGCGTTGGTGTCGCGGCTGTAGCCGTCCAGCGAAAAATTGGCGGCGCGGGCGGTTTCGCCAACCACAAAGACAATTAACAACGGCTTGTCATTGTCCCAATATTTCGTAAAGTGCGAATCCAAGCCGATGGGCGTAAATTCATGATTAGCCCGCAGATTGTGCTTGACTGTGGAGCTTATGGCGCCGATGTAGTTTACCGGAATCAGTAAATATTTTACCGGTTTATTGTTGCGGGCAAACTGCGCCACGTCTTTGCTGTTGGGTACAATAATTGCGGCAAACAGCAGCAGGCATAAAGACAGCAAACCGCCTCGCTGTTTTAAGAGGCTGGTTTCCGTAAAATTGAGCCGGCTGATAATAAATGACGGTATTCCGCCTAAGATCAAAATATAAGCCAGCAGCGTAAAGTTCAGCAGTTCCGCGGTTTCGTGCGGGTTGGTCTGCAAAACATTGCGCAGCATTTCTTCATCTATGGCGACATGATAGTTTTTTACAAAGTAAAAGACGCCGCTGTTTATCAGCAAAAATAAAATAGACAGCGGTTTAACCGTATGCTTCCAGAAAAGTATTAAGCCGCAGACAGTTAGCAGCGCCCACAGCACAAAAAATGTACCGATTGTAAAGAGCAGGCTTTGGCTGATATCCTGAATTTTAGAAAAAAACACGCAGTTAAAAGCAAGCAAAGTGTACAGCATGTAAAGGATGCTGTACACTTCTATATTTAGAGAAAAGGAGCGGAATAACTGCGGTTTAGCCATAAAAGTTCGCCCTTTTCTATACTTAAGCAATCATTGCTTTGATTTTGGCGATAGCGTCATTGATTTTTGACACATCGGAACCGCCGGCCTGAGCCATATCCGGACGTCCGCCGCCGCCTTGTCCGCCGACTACGGCAGAGGCTGCGCGCACTAAATCAACCGCATTGTATTTAGCTGTCAAATCCTTGCTGACGCCGACAACAACCGAAGCTTTATCATCTTTATCCGAGCAAAGAACCACAATGCCGGAGCCGAGATTTTGCATGATGTCGTCAACAAACGCTTTCAGCTCTTTCGGATGAGCGCCGGAAACAAGCTTGCCGACAAATTTCACACCGTTCACGGTTTCGGTTTCATCAGCAGAAGATTTACCGCTGGCAAGGCTCTTTTTAAGATTAAAGATTTCTTGTTCTTGCTTTTTGCGTTCTTCCAGCAAACTGTTGATACGGGCTTCCAAATCATTCAGATTGGTTTTTAAGGCTGCGGCAACATGATGCAATTTATTTTCGGTTTCGCGAACATAAGAATCCGCACCGACGCCGGTCAAGCATTCCAAACGGCGCACGCCGGCAGCTACGGCAGATTCGCCGATAATGTGGAAATAGCCGATGTTGCCGGTAGAGCATACATGCGTACCGCCGCAAAGTTCGCGGGAGAACGGAGCGTTTTCGTCGCCCATGGTTACAACGCGCACATCATCGCCGTATTTTTCGTCAAACAAAGCCATGGCGCCGAGTTTAACCGCTTCTTCTTTATTCATAATAACGGTGGTTACCGGCAAGTCATTGCGGATTTGCTCGTTTACAATGTCTTCCACCTGACGCAGCTGCTCAGCTGTAATTTGCTTTGGATGAGAAACGTCAAATCTCATTCTGTCGGCTTCTACCATAGAGCCTTTTTGTGCCACATGGTCGCCCAGAATCATTTTCAGAGCCTTGTGAGCAAGGTGGGTAACCGAGTGGTTAGCGCAAATACGCTTGCGGTTTTCTTCGTCAACTTCAAAGTTAGCGCAATCGCCGACTTTAACGGAACCTTTTTCCAATTCGCAGACATGAACAAAGATTTTTTCCAATTTACGTTTAGTATCGGTAACTTTGGCCGTGAAGTTTTTTGAAACAATCAGACCGGTGTCGCCGACTTGCCCGCCGCATTCGCCGTAAAACGGAGTTTGGTTGGCCACAAGCTCAAATTTGCCGGAAGTAACTTCGTTGACTTCTTTATTGTCTTGCACCAACGCCACGATTTCGCCGTCAGATTTTGTTACATTGTAACCCAAAAATTCAGTCGGGTTTACTTTATCTTCTACAGAATACCAAACTTTTTCTACTGCCGTATCGCCGGAACCAGCCCAGTTTTTACGGGCTTCTTCTTTTTGATGAGCCATGCAGGCGTCAAAACCTTCAGTATCTACTTCAATATTTTTATTCTTTAGAGCGTCTTGGGTTAAATCCAACGGAAAACCGTAGGTATCGTAAAGCTTGAATGCGGTTTCGCCGCTCAGTTTATCGCCGCGTCCCAGATGTGAGATTTCTTCGTCTAACAATTTCAAGCCTTTATCCAATGTGCGGCCGAAACGCTCTTCTTCTATTTTAATGGTTTCGCTGATAAGATTTTCTCTGGCATAAAGTTCCGGATAAGCGTCGCCCATTTCTTTTTGCAAAGTCGGCAGAAGTTTGTAAATCATCGGGTCTTTTATACCAAGCATATAAGCGTGGCGCATAGCACGGCGCATGATACGGCGCAAAACATAGCCGCGCCCCTCATTTGACGGAAGCACGCCGTCGGCAATCAAAAAGCAGATAGAGCGCAAGTGATCGGCAATCACATTATGCGAAGCTTTTAACGGGCCGTTCGGGTCAGTATTGGCCATGTCGGCAATAGCTTTGATAATGTGCTGGAACATATCGGTGTCAAAGTTGGAGTGAACGCCTTGCAAAATGGCGGCAATGCGCTCCAAACCCATACCGGTATCAATTCCCGGACGCTTTAAGTTAATGCGCGAACCGTCGGCCAAGTCTTCAAACTGGTCAAACACCAAGTTCCAAATTTCAATAAAGCGATCGCCGTCTTCTTCCGGAGTTCCCGGCAAGCCGCCCCAAACTTCCGGACCGTGGTCGTAAAAGATTTCGGAACAAGGACCGCAAGGACCGGTGTCGCCCATTTGCCAAAAGTTATCTTTGGTGCTGATGCGGATAATTCTATCGTCCGGCAAACCGGAGACTTTTTTCCACAAATTATAGGCTTCTTCATCGTTATAATAAATAGTAACGGCCAATTTATCTTTCGGCAGTCCAAAGTCTTTGGTCAGCAATTCCCAAGCAAACGGAATGGCGCCGTCTTTAAAATAATCGCCAAAAGAAAAGTTGCCGAGCATTTCAAAAAATGTGTGGTGGCGTACATCATAGCCAACGCTGTCCAAATCATTATGTTTACCGCCGGCGCGTACGCTTTTCTGCGCGGTGGTCGCTCGGGTGTAGTCGCGGGTTTCATTGCCGGCCAGCACGTTTTTAAATTGCACCATGCCGGAGTTTGTAAACATCAATGTCGGGTCATTATCCGGAACAAGGGATGATGACGGAACAACTTTATGACCGTTCTTGGCAAAATAGTCCAAAAAGGTTTTGCGGATTTGATTTACACTAGTCATTGTACGTCCCTAAAAAAGTTTTAAGTAAAATTCATTTTATCGGGGCTAAACTAGCGCAAACTTGCAAGGTTGTCTAGCAGAATCTTTAGTGTTTTTTCAAAAATATATTAAAAAACGTAAGCGTTGCCGTTCAAATCAATCACTCCCCAGTTCAAATAGGTGGCAAACAGCAGCCAAAATAAATACGGCAGCAGCAAATATCCGGCAGTTTTCCGCATACGGAAATAAGCATCTAGCAGCAATACGGTAATAAAATCCAGCAGCACCAAAACAAAAAATCCGGCCAGAAACATTCCGCTGTAAAAGAAAACGTAAGTCCAGATAACCTGCAGCAGCATATTCAGCCAAAAAATCTGCAGGGCGGACTTTATTTTTGCCGTGTCAGCGGTGTTTAGCACCAAAGTGGTGGAAATAATCAGCAATATATAAAGAATGCTCCACGCCAGAGGAAAAACATTGTTGGGAGGAGTCAAAACCGGCAAATCTATTTTGGTATAAAAAGTATTTAGACCAAAATCATTTAAATAGCCGCATAGTCCGGCGGTGACGCCGACCGCTAAGAAAGCATATAAAAATCTTGATAATGTATTCTTAAACATTTGTTTTCTCCTCTAAAGGAGATAGTCATTATGCATATATTTTCAAGGTGGCAAAAGATTTTCTTTTTTGTCACATTTTTTATTTGCATTTTGTCAAAAAGTGTGTATTATAAAGTATAACTTTTAAATTATATATGGAGTGACGGCCATGGCTAAAACAGAAGAAGGTACAAAAATTGATTTCTTAGGCGGCAACAATGAAGCCAGAATCGGCGGCAACAGCCTGCTGATTGAACACACCGAAGAGAGCGAGGGCGTAAAAAGAGTTATGATTGACTGCGGTGCTCTGTTTCCGCCGGAATGGACAGGCTTGGATTCCGTTATTCCTGATGTCCGCCCGTATTTAGGGTATAAAGACCAGCCGGCAGAAAAACCGGTTGACGCCATGTTTATTTCGCATTGCCATGAAGACCATATCGGCGGTTTGGTGCATTTAGCCCGCGCCGGTTATAAGTTTCCGGAAATCTATACCAGCTCTTATACCAAAGAACTTTTGAAGACTGCTTTCAAAGAGGGACATGTTCCGGCCGAAAATCAGCCGGAAGTAAAAGTTGTCAGCGAGGGACAGACAATAGATGTAGCCGACAATGTTCATGTCAGTCCGTTTAATGTTTCTCACTCCACCGTCGGCGCTATGGGATTCCATGTTTTAACCACTATCCGCGGCCGCACCAGCGCCGGTATTGTTGACCCCGGCGATTACCGCATGGGCGAATCCAAAGTCGGTCCCGGTTTTGAAGAAGATAAGTTTATAGAATTTTTGAAAGATAAGCCGGTTACGCACGTTTTGCTGGACTCCACTTCTAGCGATGGCACCGATGAATATTTGGTTGATTTTGACCACGCGGTTGCCAATACGCTGGAGCAAGTAAATAAGCATCCGGAAAAGCAGGTAATTTCTGCCGTTATTTCCCGCAGTATTCAAAATTTGGCGATTGACTTGGAAGCCGCTAAGCAGGCTAACCGCACGGTGTTTATTGACGGTTATTGGGCAAAGCTGGCTTTTATGGCTATGCAGCGCAGCGGTATCCGCGATTATGATGATGTTGTGTATAAAAGCGAAGATTTGAAAAACGCCAACGCAAAAGCTTATTTAGCCAAATATGGCCGCGGCGAGCGCTATATTATTCCAAGCGGCGCTTTTGCCGAATCTAAAAAGGGCATGAAATCCGGTTTATATAAAATGTCCGAACAGCAAAAAGTTACTTTGGATAAAGACGGCAAAGTAAAAGGCAACAGCAAAGGCGAGGCCGGACATCCGGACTTTACGGTTGATAAAATGACTTTGATTTTAGCCCGTCAGCGCTGCATTGAGGCTATTAACGGCAAGCAAGTGCGCGCTATGTATAACCGTTTGGCGGCTTTGGGCGCAACTATCATAGAGAATCGTTCCGGCAATAATACCGGTAAGTTTGAAACTGCTTTGATGCAGCGCACCGGCCATGCTGTCCGTTCGGAAACGAAAAAATTTATTGAACTGATTGTCAATAACCGCAAAAACAGCAGCAAGCTGGTGTTTATTCCAATTCACGGCGATGTTCATCAGCTGGCAAACACAGCGAAGGTTGTGCGCGAAGCCGGCGGCGAGCCGTCTATTTGCCACAATGCCGATGAAATTAAAGTATGGGCAGGCGGCACTAAAAAGCTGGAGCAAAAGCCTCTGGACGATCAGCGCTGGATAGCCGTTCAAGGCGAAACCTTAACCGGATATGCCGGCGGAGCCAGCCAATACACTTATACTTTGGTAAATAAAGATTTTACTAAAGTAGCTGATTTAATGGTTGTCCGTGATGAAAATGCTCCGGCAGTAGCCAGAGATTATGCCTCTAAAGCGCTGCAGCAAGCCCGCGAAGATGAAGATAACTACTATGTTCCGTCCCGCAAGGAAGTTCATGCTCAAAAAGAAAAGCTTTCCCGCAAGAAAAAGAAAGAGCTGGTGCGCAAAGCAGCCATGGCAGCCGGACTTATTGATGAAAAAGGCTTGCCGATTGGTTTGAAAAAAGGACGCGGCGGCAGATAGTTATTTTTATATAATATGTTATTATCTCTCTTAACTCTTGTCTTTTATTGCAGAATGTTATATGTGTAAAACAAAAGAGTTAAGGGAGATTTTTTATTATGGTTCGCACAAATAAAAACGGTATCAAAATTTATGGCGAAGAAGATTTTGCCGGTATGCGCAAAGCCGGAAAAGTAGCCGCCGAATGTTTGGATTATATTGCAGATTATGTTCAGGTTGGTGTTTCTACCGGCGAGCTTGATGATTTATGCAATGAATTTATGAAAAGCAAGGGCGCGGTTTCGGCTTGTATCGGCTATCACGGCTATCCGAAAGCCACCTGCATTTCCATCAATCAGGTTATCTGCCACGGTATTCCGGACTATGAACGCAAATTGGCGGACGGCGATATTTTGAATATTGATGTGACGGCGATTGTTGACGGTTATTTCGGCGATACCAGCCGCATGTATTTTGCCGGCAAGCCGAAAGTTAAAGGCAAACGCTTGTGTGACGTGACGTACGAATGCATGATGCGCGGCATTGATGTAGTTAAACCCGGCGCGCATTTCGGAGATATCGGCGCGGTTATTGAAGAATACGCGCATAAATACGGCTATTCGGTGGTAGATATGTTTTGCGGCCACGGCGTCGGCAAGGTTTTCCACGATGAACCGAATGTTATGCATTGCGGCGTAAAAGGCACCGGTCCGATTATGGAAGAGGGTATGATTTTCACCATTGAACCAATGATTAACATGGGCAAAAAAGACGGTGTTATCCTTTCTAACGGCTGGACGGCTGTGACCTGCGACCATGCGTGGTCGGCGCAGTTTGAGCATTCTATGGGCGTAACTAAAGACGGCGTTGAAGTATTTACCTATTCGCCGAAAGGTATGGATAAACCGCCTTATAAATAAGGACGTTAAATGACGGACGAAAAACAAGATAAGCCATTATATTTGGGACACAGAGAGCGTCTGCGCGCCAGATTTTTGGCTGATGACGGCGCCAGTATGCCAGATTATGAAGTTTTGGAATTGCTGCTCACAATGTCTATTCCAAGACGAGATGTTAAGCCGCTTGCTAAAAAATTGATTGCTCAATATGGCGATATAGGCGGTGTTTTGCATGCTCCGGCGCATGAATTGATAGATGTTTGCGGACTAAGCGTGAATACATTGGCGCTGCTGAAAGTTGTTGCGACTTGTGCGCTGCGTTCATCAAGTGCTTGTTTTTCGGATAGTAATCAGCCGATTATTGCTTATTGGGATCAGTTTGAGGATTATTGCCGTCAGCTTATGGCTTATAACGAGGTGGAAGAGTTTAGAGTGTTTTTCTTTGACGATGCGCTGCATTATAAAGGAAACAGGCTGATGAACACCGGAACGGTCAATAAAACTATGGCGCACCCACGGGAGATTATTAAAGCTGCATTGGATAATAAAGCGGTGATAATTGTGCTGGCTCATAACCACCCGTCCGGCGAATGCAAGCCATCGGCGGCGGATAAGCAGCTGACGCAGGAAATCAGTATGGTTGCCGAGGCAATGGATATTGAAGTTTACGACCATTTGATTGTAACCAGAAACGAAATTTTCAGTTTCCGCAATTCTGGTCTGATTTTACCGAAAATGCGAAAAAAATAAAAAAGTGCTTGCAATGTCAAAAAATATGTTGTATTAACTTAAATCGGTCAGCGGGGCATAGCTCAGCCTGGTAGAGCGCTTGGTTTGGGACCAAGATGTCGCGTGTTCGAATCTCGTTGCCCCGACCACCAAATAAAAACACCACCTTTAATGGTGGTGTTTTTATTTGGTATGTTTGGAACTATGGATGCGAACACGCGAAAAAGCGTGTTTGACAACAAGCGAAAGGCGCACGCGGGTGCGCCGGTGAGCGTAAGCGAATGAGCGCGGTAGGTCGTGAGCAAACACAAAGGTGTTTGCGAAGGACAATCTCGTTGCAGATATATATATAAGAAATTGTGTAAACCACTATTAGTATATTAAAAATCAATTATATTTCTTGAATCTCTGCGAGTTATCCGTATAATACTTATTATTAAATATTAGGATACGAAATATGGCAGAATATACAACTCTTTTTACAGAAAAATACATAACAGATAAGTTAAAACTCAATGAATTTGTTATTCCTAATCTTGAAAATAAACTATCAGTAATTTCAAGATGGATAAAAGAGAATAAAGACAAGACTATCTACAACAAGAAAGAGGAGCAACTTCAATCTGACTTTTTAAATGATATTTTCGGCGAGGTTTTAGGGTATGCCTATAAAAGAGGGTTGGATATTTATAATTTAGAAAAGGAAGAAAAATTTAAAACAGATGGGACAAAGATTGATACTCTTGTTTATCAACTATACGGGCTTGCAGATGATGAAATAAAAACAATTGAAGAAAGTTTGAAAAATTAGTTGAATTTGAAGGATAAAAATATGGCTTATAAAGATCAATTGAACTTGTTTAATGAACGCATTTCACAGTTAAAATCTAGGGTAGATAATTTAGAATCTGCGAAAATAAATATTGATGATATTTTAAATTTGTTAGAACCAGAAATTGATAATCCATACTTTTCTATATCTTATTTTTTCCCTGTAATGGTATCTATTGGTAACATTTCAATGGGCAAAGATGACCATATTGTTTTTATGGTTTGGGTACTAACATCTATGTTGTACGAAAAATATCTTATTTCTAATGGTATGGAAGAACATAATTATTTTATGGAATTACTAAATAACGGGCTTACTTTAAAGATTAAAAATGGTCGTATTTTAGAAGATAAAACTTTTAAATTAAATCAATATGATAAAGATTTCGTATTGTATAAGTTGCCACATTTATTAAATGAAGAAAAAATAAATACATTATCAAAAGAATTAACCGAGCCGACCTCTTTATTTAATAGTATGAAAGAGGATTTGAAAAATGAAAAGACTTTAATAGATAAAAAATTATCAGAATATCAAAATAGATCAGATGAAATAGTGCAATTTATTAAAAGTCAGCAGACTAATTTGAATTTTGTAGGATTAAGCAGAGCATTTAAACAACTAATTGATGAAAAGACAGAAGTTAAAAATAAAATAGAACGTGATTTGTCTTGGGTTTTTGCTATTATGTGTTGTATACCTATGTTTGCTGTTTTATATATTTGGATGGTTTTTGTGCCAAATTATTATTTGAGTTTACCCGTAATTACTATAGAAGTATTAGTTTTATATGGTTTTAGACTGCTATATCAGCAATATCTATTTGTTAAATCAGAATTATTACAGCTGAATTTACGGTATAGTTTATGTGCATTTATTGAAAGCTATATGGAATTTAAGAAAAATAACAAAGATAATACGGTAGATTTATTTGAACAACTTATTTTCAGTAATATTATTTCTGATGAGAAAAAAGTTCCGGCAACAGTAGATGGTTTAGAAAGTATTGCTAAAATTATAGAATCTATAAAATGTAAGTAAAAATTTTGTGGCAATGCTGAATGATGGGCGGATTTTGGTTGTTGAATATAAGGGTAAACATCTAATTGATTCCGCTGATACAAAAGAGAAGTTGGCTATTGGAAAGTTATGGGAAAGCAAATCTGCCGGCAAAGGTCTGTTTTTGATGGCAGAAAAAGTAAAAGACGGTTTAATGATAGACGAGCAGATTAACGCTATTCTTGAGAAAAAATAAAAATTCATCACGCAAACTTTTCTCTGAGTGTTCACTCTTCACAATAATCGTTGGTTCAAGCTGCTTAACATCGTAGTATTTGCCGGAAGCAATAAGCCATAATATCTTATCTACTTCAAAGGTACTGACACCAGCATCTTTTGCTATTCCTTGAACTTTATTCAAAATTTTTTTATGTGAAGTTTTTTCACCATCATAAAAATAATTTGTAATAATGTATTCAATATGCACATCGGGTTTTGCATAATTAATGTAGCCTATTTCTTTGATAAAATCGCATGCTAATACTGGGCCTAATCCGCGGATTTCTTCGCTTATCAAATTTGGAATAAGCATGGTTTCAGGAAAATGGGCTGCAATATCATCAATGGATTTTCTAAAATCTGCAACATCTTTGAATTTAGTTATAAATACAGCACTATCAATTACTGATTGAGCAAATAATTTCCATAATTCGTTATGGTCTTTGTTTATATAAAATGTATTATTAAAAGCATTAAATAAATCATCAGCAGATTTATATTTTTCTAAAACTTTAACAGGATTAAAATCAGCTAGCAATTCTGCAAAATCTTTATTATTTTTATCAAATTTAATTAGATTAGTCATCATGACTCTATTTTGGCAACTGACTAATAATCTGCGGTAAATAGCAGATAACGTTGTTTGGGAATTATGTATATCATAGCTTTCAACCGGTTTTGTAAGCATAGCTAAGTGTTTTTTAGCCTGTTCACGGGCGCTTGCGAAAGGTAAAGCTTTTTGGTTTTGATAAGCTGCTGTTAATTTGTTTAGTGCGTATTCTTTTGCGTACTTGAAAAATTCTTTATTTTCTATCATATGAAATCTCCAAAAAGTTATTAACTTTATTCTTTATAAAGCGTAATCTCGTCAGAAACTGTCATACTTGCGTTTTATAAAAAATACAGCTGTCAGATCTAAATTTTACCAGACCGTATCGTGATGAATTGTAAAGTCCCGACTCTACTAGAGCTGAACAAATTATAGATATTATTTGTTAATATTTTACTTATTGATTTATTTTATATAAAAAAAACTGGTTAGTATCTTGCAATTAAAACTTGTGTTTGGGAATGTATGAGATAAAATATAGAGCATATAGTAAAAGATGAAAAATAGTATTTTTTTATTTAGTAATCGTAATATGTTAAAAATTGTAAGGGGTAATTAATGTTAAGTGAGGAACAGAATATATATATTGAGAAATTTCAAGAATTAGAAGATATTCTTACCAAAGGTACAAATAAAAGTTTTTCTGAATTAGACGTTTGTTCCTAGTTATTCTGTTTAGCCAAGTTTTCAAGCTCTAAAAAGCGGTCAAAGTCGCTTTGATATAATTTATCTTGAATTACCCTGTATTTTTCAAATTCTGTTTCAGCGTGCTGTTTGGCTAATTCTGCCGAAACTTTGCCGTTGTCCTGTAAAATTTTATGGTCTAGCATTGTTAAAAAGCCATTCAAGCGTTGTTCCCAATCCTGCATTGTCATTGGTATATGACGCATAGCCATTAACTCTGCCGTATCCAAATAAGCGTTAACAATACGCTCTAATTGTTTCAGCTCAAACTCAGTTAAATAGTTTTTAGCAATAACTACATCGTATTTATGAATTTTGCTTTTCGGAGCTCCATCCCAAGTAGTTAATCCCATATTTTCTTTCTTGGCATCAGCCCTGTCATAAATAACCTCGGCGGCGGTTTGTCCGTGTATGGCATAGTGTAATTTGTTTTGAACTGCTGAAAAAAAGCGTTTTGTGGCAGTTGCCGTCACATCATAGTCAATAGATGTTGCATAAATATCAGTTATCTTTTGATAAAATCTACGTTCGGACAAACGAATTTCACGGATTTTTTCTAACTGCTTTTCAAAATAGTCTTTTGTTAGCATAGAACCGCCTTGTTTTAAGCGTTCAACATCCATTACCCAACCTTGAATTGTATAATCTTTAACAATTTGATTTGCCCATTTGCGGAATTGTACAGCACGCTCATTATTAACTTTAAAACCAACAGCAATAATCATTTGCAGATTATAATGCGTAACTTCTCGTGAAATTTGTCTGTTTCCTTCGTTTTGAACTATTAAGTATTTCTTAATAGTTGCCTCTTCTGATAACTCATTATCATCGTATATTTTTTTAATATGCTGGTTTATTGCCGAAATAGAAACATCGTAAAGCGTTGCCATCATCTTTTGGGTAAGCCAAATATTTTCGTCTTCATAGCGCATTTCCACACTAGTGGGACTATCTCCGGTGGCAGCAATAAAAGTTAAATATTCTGCTGCAGAAGAGCGAATTGTTATTTCTTGTTTTTTCTTTACCATTTCATTTGCCCCACAATCTCAAACTTGATTTTAGCAACATTGCCATAATATTCGTTATTATATCCCAATACAGTCAGACTGCAAGACTTAGCTCCGCTGATTAACAATTTTTATAGTATATTTGAAATTAGATAATAAAACCTCTCATTAGCGATAATGAGAGGCTTATAGGAATATATAAGATAACTTTCTTTAAGTCGGTTATGGATAGTTTGAAAAAGGATTGATGCTGAGCTAAAAGTGTGTAAAAAAAACGTTCCTTATTTTTACACACATTTTTTGCTGATTTTTTTAGTACTCTCAACTTTGCCGAAAATCAATAACTATTTAACTTTTCCACATATTTTCCTAATTTTACAATTTTTAACATTAGTCTGATGAGTGTGTAAAAATAAGGAACGTTTTTTTTACACACTTGATTTTCTATATTTTTATATAAGGACTAACATGTTGAATTTACAGTTAAAAAATACAATATTTTTATTGCTGGCGTTTACGTCGGCAGCCTCTTTTTCGCAAAAAGCCGCGGCAGGGGAGGTTTCGTCGTTTGAAGAACTGCAAAATGCCCTGAATTCCGGTGAAAATGACATAAATATAACACAAGATTTGGAAGTTACGCAGAATTTGAAAATAAATGACCGCGTATCTATTGACGCGCAGAATAATGATTTAACTTTTGGTTACAGCAGCATTAGTATCGGAGCTAACGGCGATTTAACAATTTCCAATATCGGCAATGATATAACTGTTGATGAAACAAATTATACAGCCGTAGTTGATAAAAGCGCTCATGGCTACCGTGGCGCAGATATGGCTTTTGTTGTTGGAAACGGCGGAAAGCTGACAATCAAAAACAGTACATTTGCATATAATTCAAATGTTTCGCAGGGACCTGTTTTGCAAAACGGAAGAGCCGGCGAAGTTTCTATAGAAAACAGTAATTTTGTAAGCAATTCTGTGATGAACTTCGGCGGAGCAATCAATAACGTTCAAGCCGGAATAATTCATAATTTAAGCGGTAATTTTATTTCTAATTCTGCCGGATATGCCGGAGGCGTGCTTGGAAATACCGGAAAAATTAAAGATATTTCCGGCTTGTTTGCCTCTAATACAGCCAGCTCCTTTGGCGGCGCTATTATAAATTGGACTGAAGATGGCGGACGATATAACGGCAGCATTGAAAATATAAATGCGAAATTTTATAACAATACCGCAGGCACGGCCGGCGGTGCCGTTGCAAATACCTATGAGCTTGGCAGCATAGGCGGAGAGTTTATGAAAAATTCAGCTCAAATGGGCGGGGCTATTTATAATGACGGAAGCATCAAGAAAATTTCATCGGTTTTATTTAAATACAATGAAGCCAGATACGGCGGTGCGATTATAAACAGCGGAGAAATTACTGAAATTGTAAACAGCTCGTTTTTAAATAATAAAGCCACAAAATACGGCGGTGCGATTTTTTCTGAGAGCGATTTAAGCATTTCCGCCGATAACGGAGTCAGCGAGTTTACCGGTAATACGGCAGACAGCATAGGCGATGCCATTGTTATGAACGGCTCGGATACTAATCAGCTGCTGCTGAAGTTTACGGCTGTGAATAACGGACAGATAATTTTGAATGACAAGATTTACGGCGAATATTATGATGTTGCATTCCTAGGTGATGCCGACAGCATTATTCATCTGAATAATGAAATAGACAATATCTCAACGGTCAGTCTCAGTGATACCGGTGTTTTGCATTTAGGCTTAAACGGTATTATCAATGCTCAAAATATGATGGTTGCATCCGGAACCGGCTCGTTTTCTGCCCTGTCTGCGTCTTCTCTGGCAATGCCGATTATTCAGGTGGATATTCAGGTAGATGCGGATAATCAGGTCGTAAACTCCGGAAAAATCAATATTGACGGCGATATTACCGGCGATTATCAAATTATTGTCAATGCTTTAACGCCTGATACTTTTGAAAATGCCAAACTAGCATTTTTATCGGCGCCGAATGACGATATAGACACTCCGTCCAGCTTCCGTATTGCCCGTGTCATGGGGTCTCCGTATTTATGGAACGGCAGCGTTAACGCTAACGGCGAAACTGCTGGTTCTACTTGGTATCTGGATTTGTCCGACCAAACTAATCCGGACTATCCTGTTAATCCGGCGCCGACACATGAACCTACACCGACTCCGGAACCAGAGCCTGAACCTACTCCAACTCCGACCCCAGAACCAGAGCCAGAACCGGAACCGACTCCGGCACCGTCTCAGCGTAATGTTGCTCCGGAAGTTGTTGCCGGTTTGGGCCTGCATTCGGCAGCGATTGAGCAAACCAGAACTGTGGCGCACAATGTCGGTCAGAAAGCTGCAGCATCGCGCAGCCACGAGCCTTGCTACGGCTCATTCCCGTATAACTGGAACGGTCAGCCGCTGTATAATTCTTGGGTTTCGGTTGCCGGAAGCGGAGCTGATTTTGACAAACCTGTAGATATAAATGCTAAAATCTGGGGTTTGGAAGCCGGTTTTGATTTGCAAAGCGATAGCAGTAACACCTTGGGCTTGTTCGTATCTTACCGCCGCGGCAAATATGACTTATCCGGCGAAAATGTTTATTATCGTTCGTCTATCGGTTCTAAAATTGATATAGACAGCTATTTAGCCGGTTTATATTACCGTTATGATCATCGTCAAAACTGGGCGTTTGCAACGGTATTCAGCGGTATGCAGAAAGCTGAGGCAAAGTCTAAAGACAATATCGCTAAGTTTGATACCAAAGGTTTTGAGTTTGGCGGAGCGGTTGAAGCCGGACATACATATGACTTAAACGAAACCTTGACTTTAGAGCCGAGCTTAGGGGCGTCATATACGCAAATCAACTTTACTCATGCTTATGACAATGTCGGCAAGCTGTATAGCTGGGATGATATTAAATATTTTGAACTGGAATTCGGCGTTAAAGCTGAAAAACAGTTTGATGAAGCTAAAATTTATTTCAGACCGGCTTTGATTCAGACATTCAATGTTAATGATAAAGTCAGAATCAGCGGTTTAGCTCCGGCTGAAACATATCGCAGCCAAACTCTGGGACGTTTTGAAATCGGCGGAAATTATAACTTCAGCAAGTCATTTTCCGGCTATGCTTTCGCTGATTATGATATAGGTCATAAATATGATTCCTCATCATTTGGTTTGGGACTGAGCTATAGCTGGTAACAAATCATAGCTTGCAATTAACAAAAACCGCCGGCTTATAACCTGCGGTTTGCTTTTTTATCAGTTTTTCCAGAGTTCAACTTATGTGAGACAGGGATTTGCTGCGCTAAACGCTACGCTCCTGCGTCCTCGTTCGGCTGAAAGCCTCACCGGCGTACTTCCGTCCGCCTCTCGTCCTTGTTGAACCCTTATCTTCCAGGGTTCAACTCCCTACCGTCCATATAAACAAAAAGCCCCCTAAAAGGGAGCATTTTGTTTATTGGCGGTGAGACAGGGATTTGCTGCGCTAAACGCTCCGCTCCTGCGTCCTCGTTCGGCAAAAGCCTCACCGGCGTACTCCCGTCCGCCTCTCGTCCTTGTTGAACCCTTATCTTCCAGGGTTCAACTCCCTACCGTCCATATAAACAAAAAGCCCCCTAAAAGGGAGCATTTTGTTTATTGGCGGTGAGACAGGGATTTGCTGCGCTAAACGCTCCGCTCCTGCGTCCTCGTTCGGCAAAAGCCTCACCGGCGTACTCCCGTCCGCCTCTCGTCCTTGTTGAACCCTTATCTTCCAGGGTTCAACTCCCTACCGTCCATATAAACAAAAAGCCCCCTAAAAGGGAGCATTTTGTTTATTGGCGGTGAGACAGGGATTTGAACCCTGGGTACCTGAAATAGGTACAATTGATTTCGAGTCAATCGCATTAGACCACTCTGCCATCTCACCGTATGCAATAAGGTCTGATTGTTTGTATGATAATTTAGCAAAAAATGCAAGCGCTTTATTATAAAAACTGGACTCTTTTTATTTTTTATGCTATTTTATACAAAAATAGGAGGCGTTATGTCTAAAAAATATCGGGTTATTTGTTCTAAAGAACGTTTTAAAGATGACATCATTGTTGATATTGCACCGGCTCAGGGTGTTATTCATGACATGATTTTAACCAGCCGCAAAAAAGAAAATCCTAAGCTAGAAGATTATGCCGGCTCTATATATCTGACCGATATTGAGGGGCAGGAACCGGAGATTGTTTTCGGCACGTTTAAGGCTAAGCCAGACAATGTTCCGGCTCGTAAATCCCCGATGTATCTTTACTATGAAAGTCTGGCTAAAGAGCTGACTCCGAAGATTTTGCAAACATTTAACAAAATGAAAGCCGCCGGAAAAGAGTCTACCTTAGATGTGAGCATGATGGACTATTTAGCTTCCAAGCAAAAAGATGATGAAGTTAAAACCCTGAAAGACGAAGAGCTGAAAGAATATGCCGAGCGCCGCCGGAAAATTGAACAAAACAAAAAAGAAACTTTGGAGCGCAAAGCCAGAGAAAATGCCGCATACAAGCCGGAAGTCTTGCTGGCTTGGAAACAGGCTCTGCAGCGCGGCGGCTAGTCTTTAGCGTGACAGAAGCATTGCGGCTCGTGGTCGTCTATTACTCCTACAGCCTGCAGGTAGGAATATATAATCACGCTGCCGACGTACTTCATTCCGCGCTTTTTTAAGTCTTTAGAAATAGTATCGGACAGCTCATTTTTAACAGGGCAGGGAAATATATTATATTTTTGAACTTTGCCGTTTGTGAAATGCCATAAATATTTATCAAATGAGCCGAATTCCCGCTGAATCTGCAAAAATACTTTTGCATTGCCGACGGCGGCGCAGATTTTTTGCCGGCTGCGTATAATTTGCGGATTCTGCAGTATTTTATCTATTTTTTCTTCATCAAATTTTGCTACTGTTTCCGGCTCAAATCCGGCAAATTCCTCTCTGAACGCTGGACGTTTTTTTAAGACGGTCAGCCACGAAAGTCCGGCTTGAAAACCCTCTAAAATCAGCATTTCAAAAAGTTTGCGGTCATCATGCACCGGCTTGCCCCATTCGTTGTCATGATAGCGCACATAAACTTCGCAGTTTTCATCAACCCAAGAGCAGCGCATGACTACACCTTATGCGGCAGGCGGCTGTAAATAAAATCGCTCAGGCAGTTCGGCAAAATTGAAAGCAGCCACACGCCGAAACGCATCGGCCACGGGAAAGCTATCAGCCCGATGTTTTTCTGAATGCCTTTATATATAGTGTCTGCCGCTTTATCCGCTTCCATAAAAAACGGCATCGGGCAGGTGTTTTTGTCGGTAATGCGGGAGCGAACGAATCCCGGACAGATAACATTTACGGCAATGTTTTCGGCTCGCAGGCTGTTGCGCAGCGCTTCGCCGTAGGCTTTTACGCAGGCTTTGCTGGCGCTGTAGGACGGGCAGGCGCTGAGTCCGTGATATCCGGCAATAGAAGCGGTTATAGCAATGATTTTGGCGCTGTCATCTTTGCGCTTTTTATATAGCTCAGCCGCCGGAGTGACCGTGTTCAGCACACCCATAACATTGGTATTGAACGTGTTATAAATATTTTCAGGCGTTTCCTCTCCGGTAGAAACTCCGGCATTGGCAAACACCAAGTTAAGCGGTGCTTTCTGATTGCATTCTTCAATCCAGAGTTTCATCGCTTTTTTGTCGGCAACGTTAATGATTTTAGCTTCGGCCTTAGCCCCAAGTTTTTGACATTCGGCAGCTGTTTTGTGCAAGCGTTCGGCGTTTCGTCCGCTTAAGAACAGATTTTTGGCGCCGTTTTTAGCATAAGCCAGCGCTAAAGCTTCGCCGATTCCCGAAGAAGCGCCGGTAATTAGTACGTTTTCTATATTTTTTTGCATAGTCCGAATATCCTAGTAAAATTTTAACTGTTGCGTTATATGTTATTTATAGGTTATATTATAGCTGCGTTTATTTTGCAAGAGGAAGAAAATGACTGATATTATAGATACGCTAAAAAAAGTTCGCCGCGGTGCCATGTTTATTATAGAAGCGCCGTCCGGCACGGGAAAAACTTCGGTAATTAAAAAGCTTATGGCTTTGGATAATAACTTAAAGTTTTCGGTTTCAGTCACTACCCGCCAGCCGCGCGAGGGCGAAAAAGACGGCGTAGACTACTATTATATCAGCAATGAAAAATATGATGAACTCTTAAAGCAAGACGCTTTTTATGAACATGTTGACTCGCAATACGGCTCGCGTTACGGCACATTGCGCTCCGAAGTTGACAGCTTTATCAATGTGGGGCAGGATGTGGTTTTTGATATGGATTGGGTCGGTCTGCGACAGATGAAAGAAAAAGCGCCGGATGACGTGGTTTCTATTTACTTTTTGCCGCCGTCTATCCATGAACTGCGCCGCCGCTTGGAGGGCCGAGGCACCGACAGCAAGGAAATTATCAATAAGCGCATGGGGCTGATTTTAGAAAAAATGGCGCATTGGACGGAATATGACTATGTGGTTGTGAATGTTGATGTTGACCAAACTGTTGAAACCGTGCGCGAAATCATTTCGGCAGAGCGTATGAAACGCGTGCGTCAGACCGGATTGGTGCAGTTTGTGGAAGAACTCAAGAAAGAAGCCGAGCATGACTAAAGTTCCGTTTATCAACCGCTACGGCGCAGTATTTTTCTTTGATGCGGCAAAAGCGCAAAAGCGAGACTGCGGCTATTCCGTGGTGGTAAAAGATAATTTGCTGCTTTGCCAATATGATAAAATTTCCGGGCTTTACGCTTTTCCTAAAGATGATTATCTGGCTTTGACCGAAACTCCGAGCCTGCAATACACTTTGCATACGGATATTGAGGAAAACGGCGAATATTTTAAGGAAACGCAGCATTTTAAGGTTTATGAAGTTGAAAACGCGCAAATAAACAGCGGCGTTTTGAGCTGGCAGCTGCTGGAAGATGTGCTGGTCGGAAACGTGCAGTTTGATGAAACCGTGCGGAACGGATTTAAAAACCTGATTGTCAGAATGAGGAAATAAACAATGCAGAAAATTTATGAATCTATAGAAGAGCTGGTTGGGCATACGCCTTTGCTGAAGCTGAATAAGCTGATGAAAAAATCCGAATGTCTGGGCAATATTATCGGCAAATGCGAGTTTTATAATCCGATTTTTTCGGTAAAAGACCGGGTGGCGCTGAATATGATAAATAAAGCTCCGTTCAGCAAAATCAATGAAAATACGGTGTTTATTGAGGCGACTTCCGGTAATACCGGCGTCGGGCTGGCGGCATTCTGCGCCGAGCGCGGCTATAAGCTGGTAATTGTGATGCCGGAAAATATGGCGCGTGAAAAGATTGCCCTGATCCGCCAATTCGGCGCCGAAGTTTTGCTTACGCCGGCGGCGGAGGGTATGGCCGGAGCTATCCGCAAAGTAGAAATGCTGAAAGCCCGCTCTGATAATCTGATAGAATTTAAACAATTTGAAAATCCGGCAAATGTAGAGGCTCATCAGCTGACAACCGGCGCGGAAATTATAGAAGACACCGGCGGCAATGTGGACGCAGTAGTCTGCGGTGTCGGCACATCCGGAACTATTACCGGTATTGCCTCTGCCTTGAAATCCTGCATTCCGGATTTGTATGTAATGGCGGTGGAGCCGGCCGAAAGTCCGGTTTTGAGCGGCGGACAGAAAGGCGCTCATAAAATCGGCGGTATCGGAGCCGGTTTTGTTCCGCCGCTGTATCGTCCGGAATTGGTTAATGAGGTTTTCAAAGTCAGCAGCAGCGAGGCTTTGGAAATGACTAAGACAGTCGCCCAATGCGAGGGGCTTCCGGTCGGAATTTCGGCCGCCGCCGCTCTGTTTGCCGCTGTCAATTTAGCCAAACGCGAAGAAATGACCGGCAAAAATATTGTGGTTATTCTGCCGGACAGCATAGAACGTTATTTATCCGATCCGTTTTTTAACAGCGAATCCGCCGCAACTCAGGAATAAAAGATGAAATTTTTTGCAATTCTCAGCCGCTATTTAAACCGCCAGCTATTGGGCAACTTTTTTATGGTTTTGTTTGCAATTTTAGGCATTATCCTAATGTTTGACAGCATAGAAACTCTGCGCAAAATTTCGGGGCGCGAAGATGTTACTATGTGGTTTGCCGCTCAGCTGGCGGTTACGCGCGTAACCAAAACCGTGGAAATTGTGATTCCGTTTGTGATGATGGTGGCGGCGATGATAACTTTTTGGCGCCTCAGCAAAAACAACGAATTTGTAATTATCCGTTCGGCCGGCGTTTCTATGTTCGGCTTCTTGCGTCCGCTGATTATAGCTGCATTTTTGCTGGGAATTGCCAATACGGCTTTGTTTAATCCGGTAGCGGCCAAAATGTTTGAATGGCACGAGGTTTTAGACTATCGCCTAGATTCCCGCGACCCGAACGCTGTTTTGTTTTCAAGCAAAGGCTTATGGATACGCGAGGCAGTCGGCGGCGGCAAAGTCCTGCTGATTCAAGCCAAAACATTGCGGCAGGAAAACAATACGCTGTGGATGCGTGATGTCAGCATTACCGAGCTTGGCGAAAACGCTAAAATTCTAAAGGGCTATGAAGCTTATTTTGCCACCTTGGAGGGGAATGTTTTCCACCTGAAAGATGTTAAGGTTTTGGAGGGCGGCAAGCCGGTTGAATTTTTAATGGACTATGCCTATCACACCAGTATAAATATGGAACGCATAAAAGAAAACTTTATAGAGCCGGACGCCATTTCTTTTTGGCAGCTGCCGGAAACCATTGCCTTTTATGAGCAGGCTGGATTTTCGGCGCGCCGCCATTGGATGCGCTATCTGAGCCTGTTGATAGCACCGTTTCAGCTGGTCGGCATGATGCTGATTGCCGCGATTTTTATGCTGCAGAACACGCAGCGTGGCTCCGGTATAATGATGCGGGTAGTATTGAGCATTGTCATCGGCTTTGTGGTTTATTTTTCATCGCAGGTAGTTTATGCGTTCGGCGTAAACGGCTATATTCCGGTATGGCTGGCAGTTTCGGCGCCGACCTTGATTATTTTGCTGACCAGCAGTTCAATGCTGGTTTCCGCCGATGAAGTGTAAAAGCTTTGCTATTTATCCAAGAGCCAGTCTAAGACATTTATCTGTTTTATGCCGTTATGCGAGGTAACCGGCAAGGCGTCCAGCGTCAGCAAATACTTGGGATTGTGGTCAGATATGCTTTCAAGAGCGCTGAGTTCGCGTTTCAGGGTGTTTTCATCCAAAACGCTCAGCGACACCTGATAATATTCTAAATCAGTGCCTTTAAACGCTACAAAGTCAACTTCCTGATTGCCGGTTTTACCGATAAAAACCTGATATCCGCGCCGTATCAGCTCTAAATATACCACATTTTCTAAAATATGTCCGTAATCTTGTTTTTTATCGCCGAGCAGCAAATAGCGAAAGGCTACATCGGCTAAATAATATTTTTCGCCTGTGCGCAGATAATCGCGTCCTTTAATGTCATAGCGGGAAACCGAATATAACAAATAGCTTTCTTCCAGATAGGTAAGATAGTTTTCAACGGTGTGCGTAGAGATTTCCTGCTTGTCAGCAGACATGGTGTCGCTGATTTTTTTGATAGAGGCCAAGTTGCCGATATTATCGGCGGCAAAGCGATAGACTCTTTTAAGCTGCTGGGTGTCAGTAAGTTTTTTTCGGTCGGAAATATCTTTTACAATAATCGTGTTATATAGTCCGTCCAAATAATCGCGCACATTTTTTACATCATCCAAAAGCTCTATAGTATAGGGGAACGAACTGTTAGCAATGTATTGGCTGAACAGTTCCGAGCGGTTGGAATTAGCAAAAGCCGAAACATATTCCTTAAAAGAAAGCGGCTGCATTTTTATTTCTATATAGCGTCCGGAAAGCAAGGTCGCCAATTCTCCCGAAAGCAGATAGGCGTTAGAACCGGTTATATATAAGTCTGCGTTTTTTCGGATATACAGACTGTCTACGGCTTTTTGAAATTCCGGTACATTTTGAATTTCATCTAAAAAAATATAATTCATTTTATCCGGTATCAGGCGGCTTTTGATATATTCATGCAAGACTTTATAATTTAAGAGCCGGTCGTTGTCCGCGTCTTCAAAGTTAATAGATTGAATTTGCTCCGGCAAAACGCCGTTATTCAGCAGATATTCCTGATATTGCTCAAATAAGGTTGATTTGCCGCAGCGTCTGATTCCGGTCACGATTTTAATAAGCCGCTTGTCTTTCAGGCTAATCAGTTTATTCAAATATTCTGTTCGGGTAATCATTTTGTCTGCTCCTTGCTCTATAGGGCTATTATATATAAGATATTTTAGAAATGTAAAGCTAAAACTTGCTAAAAATAGCAAAAGTTAGAAAAGATTTTCTAACTTTTACAAATTTAATACCCTAATCGGGAGGGGATTATTTAAATAAATAGTCAGTTTTGGTGCCGTTATAAACATCAAATTTTTCTATTTTTTTGCATTTGTTATTATCGTATTCCGCAAAATATACCATATACGGAAAGCCCTCGCGGTTATAGTGAGCCTCACGCACAATATTTCCGGCCTTGTCGCGGATATATTTTACATGGAAATAATTTTCCGGTTTCAGATATTCATCCAGTAAAAACTCATCTTTGCGGAAGAGCAGGCGGCGCACCATGATTTTGTCTTTAAACAGAATATAGGACTCGCTGTCGCGGTAAAAAAGAATGCGGCGCTGGCTGTCAAATACTATATTTTCTTTATTGTTGCGGCTCCATAAAGTTTTGCCGTGCTTATCCGGACAGGTTTCTTTATCCAAAACCAAAGTTTCACCCTCAAAATGACGGTCTTTAACGGTTTCCTGCTCGCAAGCCGGCGCCGGAACGGAATCGCCGAAAGCATAGCCCCCGCCAAAACAGCTTGGTCCGCAATGAGAATTATAATGCGTTGCGCACTCAAAGCTCAGCTTGCCGTCATTTTCCTGCAGGTTAAAGAATGCAACCGGCTCATCTTTGCCTTGGCATTGCGACAAATCCGGTGTTATCTTGCGTCCGTAAAAACGTGTTTGGTCTTGCAGCGGAAAAACCGAGCGGTCTAAAGCCGGATTATATTTTTCGGCAGCATTAACGGCGGAAGCGCTTAAAACAGATAAAAACAAGGCAAGTGAAAATATACGCATAACAATCTCCTATATTTTATAGCTTAGCGAGATTTTGCGGAGAGGGCAAGAGCTTTTTATATATAATGCAAAATTAAAAGCGCCGACAGCAAAGCCGCGGGAATCTGGGGGAGAGCCGCGGCTTTAATTTAGACTTTACGATTTAATTTTTTTTAAGTGTTACACCACCTCCTTATAAAAATACTTATTGTTTTACCATTTTCCGTCATCTAAGTAATACGGTGCGCTGCCTATTACTTGTTCAGCTCGGCAAGAGCTGCTGGCAGATGCACTAGGAGTAGCGCAGCCCGTACCAGACTTTTTAGAAGTTGTTATCTCACAGCTTACGATTCCTGCTTCAGAATAGTTGAAACCTGTCTGTTCGGATTTCCATTGCGTAGTGGTTGAATTAGGAACCTTAACGCAAGCCGAACCCCAATATCCAGAAGTGCTGGCATTTGTTGACAAACAATATCCGACATTGCAGGTGCCGCCGCTGCAAGAAATAACAACTTTGCTATTAGCTGTTTGGAACGGCTTCCAACATCCGGAGATAGAACCTTTCTTGCAAGCACCTGTATATTTATGTCCGAAGCAGTCTAGCGTTGGAACATGCTCATTGCATTCGCTTTGTGTTTCATATGCTCCAGACGGACATTTAGAAGATGTAGATTGACTGCATTTTGTGCATGCTGTATTGCCGGAATATCCGCCGACAACAGAGCTTGTAGGATATGGACAAGATTTTTGAGTTGTATCATATCCGGCTGGGCAGGTTTTAGCAGTACATTTACCGCAGGTTTTGCCGCAAACAGTTTTGCTTTCAAAATTCCAACCGCCCGGACCTTGTACGCCGCAGCTGGAAACGCTTACTTTATCAGAAGAGTAACCATCTGGGCAGGTGGCTGTGCATGTGCAGCTGCTAGGCTTAAACAAACTACTATCTAACGGACAAGCTTCTGTACAAACATATCCGCTTGTCTGGGTTTGTGTATATCCTTCTGCTGAACAGTTTGTGCATTTACCGTTAATCTGTCCTTGATTATGGCATTGACATTGATAACAACCGGTATAGTTCGGATGTTCAAATAATGTAAATCCATTCTCTGTTGCACAGGATACAGATGCCGCATAGTCGCTTGGGCAGGTATTAGTTTCAGGATGGCACAAACATTTATTACCTGACAAAGTATATTCAAAATTTGTTGGGCAGGTGTATACAGTTTTAACACATGCATATTTGTTTGTTCCGGCCGGTCCGTAATATTCATATCCCTCTGGACATTCTGTTTTTGTAGATACACAAGTGGTTCCACTTAACTTGTAACCATCTGGGCAAGAGTATGAACCTGCTTTAGTGCATTTTGTACCGTTTAAAGTATAACCGCTATTGCATACATAATATAAGCTATGATGTTTTTTAGGCGTTACACTAGGCATAGTTTTGCATTTGCTGGAATTTTGCAAATCACTAAGCGTTGAAGACTGGCTTGTTATTGCATTAGCTTTGCAACAATAATTTCCATTATTTCCAAATAAGCCTGCGTAAAAACCTTCATCTACTAACGAGCTGCATTGATATTGCGTACATTCATATCCAGAAAGGTTTACATAATATAAACCATCAGTATGTTTTTTATACAGAAGCGGAGCGCCGCCGGTTAAAACAACTTTGTTATTGCTGATTGTATAGTTATAATCATATAAAGAACCTGAAGGAGCTTCTCCAGCACCGCAGGCTAATACGGCATCAGTAGAAATGGTTTGGGCTGTCGCCTCTTTTGTTGCATAATCTTTTGATATGATATCGCGTGTGCTGGTTGCCGCAACATCTGTACATTCTGCCGGCGGTATTATACAGCTTCCATTGGAATAAGTATAGCCGTCTTGGCATTTATAGCGCAGACCTTTGCCGCAGCCTAGGTCACATGATTCAGAGTTTCCTGGATCTGAAGTATATGGATATGCGCTGCAATCATTCATCTTGCAAGGCGTTGTACATTTTTTGTTATCATCCAAAACCTGACCTGCTTCACAGCAGTTGCCGTCACCATCGGTTTCTACGCTGCTCGGACAAACACAGTCCTTAAGTGTTGGACTCCAACTTTGGCCTCCAGAACAAGGATGGTCACATTTTCCGCCTGCACAGCACTTTCCATCGTCAGCATCGTATTTTGTGCCGTTAGTGCAGCAAACGCTGTTTTTGTCATCCCATGTCGTATGGTCTATGACTTCACATTTATAAAATGTTCCGCCGGATGTCTTGGTGCATGGCGAACTGCAGCTAAAGCAGCTCGTATTTTTATATTTTGCTTGATATTCTTTTTCAGTTATATCGTACCCGACACAATATTCTGGTGTTGATTCTCCGCCGGATGGACCAGCGCCGATTTTACCGGTGCTGCATTCGCCGGACGGCAAAAAGCAGGTCGCACTCTGCGCTGGTGATGCGCCAAAACACGTCCCTGCTATCACGACTGCTAGAGCATATAGCCAGC
>CAVKTH010000011.1:0-30082 GCA_963659495.1 Bacteroidaceae bacterium
AGAGAGAGAGAGAGACCTTTGCTTAGCTTATTTTTCATCTTTCTTTCCTCTAAAATTAAGTTGTTTACAACGTTTATTCTACACCAGACGGAGCCGATATGTCAAACAAAAATATTACTGTTTCAGCGGGAGATAGACTGTGAACGTGGTGCCGTTATAAGCGGTAGAGGTCACAGTCAGGTTTCCGTGGTGGTGCAGAATAATCTGTTTAGCAATCGCCAAACCCAAGCCGGTGCCGCGGATTTTCATATCTTTATGAATTTGCATACGGTAAAATTTTTCGGTCAGGCGGGCGAGGTCTTCTTTGGCGATTTTCGGACCTTTGTTGTTTATGGCGATGCTGACGGCTTTGCCGGCTGCCACATTTTGCCCGCTGCCTGCCGGAATTTCGGGAACAGTTTTTATATCTACCGTAACTTCAGAATTTTCCTGCGCGTATTTTATCGCATTATCCAATAAATTCTGCAGAATTTGATGAATTTCCTGCTTGTCGCCCACAATTTTAGGAATGCGGTTCTGCTCGTTTACTTTCAGATTGACAGAGTGCTGAAAAGCCTTGATTTTGAGGGCTTCCGTAACATCGTCAATCACTTCGGAAATGCTGACTTTATCTTTCAGCTCTTTATCCTGCGCCATTTCCAGCTTGGAAAGCGACAGCAGATTTTCTATCAGGCTGGACATATAATCGGCTTGCTCTTTCATGATAGCCAAAAAGGCCTCGCGCGCTTCTTCATCATCTTTGGCGGAAGTCTGAAGAGTTTCTATAAAGCCGGAAATTACAGACAGCGGCGTCCTCAGCTCATGGCTGGCGTTAGCCACAAAATCGGACTGCATTTTTTCTAAACTCATGGCTTTGCTGATGTCATACAACGACACCACAGCCACGGCGCGTCCTTTGGAATACCACGGCAGTTTGGTTATGTGGGCGTAAATGCGCTTGTTGATTTTGCCGCCGGCATGAAATACCAAACTTTCGGACTCGCTGATATTTTTCAGCACTTTTTCTACGGAAGCTACAAAAATATTGACGCTGAAAACCGAGGCGATGTTGCGTCCCGTGATGTCGTCTCCCAATAAGCTGCGGGCAGAAAGATTGCTGCCGGTTACAGCGCCTTCGCCGTCCAGCATTAAAATCGGGTCGGGCAGGGTGTCTAAAACCGCGGCGTCCGACATTGTCTGCGCTTCTAATGATTCGGCTTTGGATGTCCAGAAACGATGAATTGAATTAACCGCATCGGCGATTTTCTGCGCGTCTTTTTCAGAAAGATTCAGCTTGGAAGCGTCATCCTGCTCATTGGCCAGCGAATAAATATATTGCTTAAGCGACTGCATTTCATAGCTGAGCGGAAACAGCGAAAACATATTGAAAATAATGATAACTACATAGCAGATTAAGGCAGTTAAGGGCGTAACCAAGCCAAAAAAAGCCAGCAGCGTAAACAGCACCGCCGACGGCAGCGACAAAATCAGCACGCGTGTAGAAAATGAGGAATCTTTTTCCAGCCCTAAAAGGCGTTTCATATTTTTCAGCATTGGCATTATCCCGTATGATAAATTTAATAAAGTGCTAGACTTCAAACAGAATTATTGTAGTATACAATAAGTTTAAATAGGTTTAATATCACAATGACAGAAAAAAGTAATTTAACACCGGCAATGGTACAGTATATGGAGCTGAAAAAAGCTCATCAGGACTATCTGCTGTTTTATCGCATGGGCGATTTTTATGAGCTGTTTTTTGACGATGCCATTACGGCGTCAAAGGCTTTGGATATTGCTTTGACTAAGCGCGGCAAAGCGGACGGAAAAGATGTGCCGATGTGCGGCGTGCCTTTCCATGCCTATGAAAGCTATATGGCAAAGCTGATGAGGCAGGGCTTTAAAGTGGCTATCTGCGAGCAGATGGAAGACCCGGCCGAGGCTAAAAAACGCGGCTATAAGTCCATTGTGCGGCGCGATGTGGTGCGGTTGGTTACGCCCGGAACCATTACCGAAGATACTATTTTGGACTCTCGTAAAAACAATTACTTATTGTGTATGGCTAAGATAAATAATGAATTTGGCTTAGCTTGGATTGACCTTTCTACCGGCGTGTTTTATACCCAGCTTTTGGAAGTCAGCGCCAAAAATGAGGCGGCGGAGCTGCATACGGCGATAGACCGGCTGGCGCCGAGTGAAATTTTGGTGGCAGATACGCTGCTGCAAAGCTCAGAGCTGTTTCATTTGCTGAATGAATATAAAGAAAAGCTTTCGGTTTTGCCGCAGGCGCGTTTTAACAGCGGAAATGCCGAAAAGCGCATTTTGGAGTTTTATCAGGTAAATACGCTGGATTCATTCGGCAGCTTCAGCAAGCCGGAAATTTCGGCGGCCGGTATTCTGCTGGACTATGTGGAAAATACGCAGAAAGGCAAAATGCCGCGTATTGCCCGTCCGGTAAAAATTTTGAGCAGCCAGTATATGGAAATAGACGCGGCGACCCGTCATAATCTGGATTTGCTGGAAGGTCCGCGCGGCAGCACGCTGATTTCGGTGCTGGACCGAACGGTCAGCGGCGCCGGAGCCAGATTGCTGGCTAACCGCCTGGCTAATCCGCTTTTGAATGTAGATAAAATAAATCAGCGTTTGGACGTGGTGGAATTTTTCTTAAAGCATCAGAAGGTGCGTGAAAAACTGCGGACGGTGCTAAAAAGCTGTCCGGATGTGGAGCGTGCGGTTTCCAGACTGGGCGTGGGGCGCGGCGGTCCGCGCGATTTGCTGGCTATAGGCGTGACTTTGGGCAGTCTGCCGAAGCTGAAACAGCTTATTGAAACTTTTAAGCCGATAGATGTGTTAGACGAGCTTCCGGCAGCTGCGGCTAAGGTTTTGCAGAGGTTCGGCGACCACTCTATGCTGGTAAATATGCTGACCGGTGCGCTGTGGGTGGAAGACCGTTCTAATGAACTGCCGCTTTTGGCGCGCGACGGCGACTTTATTAAAGCCGGTTACAGTCCGGAGCTTGACGCTGTGCGCGATTTGAAAAACAAGGGGCATAACTATATTTTGAATCTGCAGAGCAAATATGTGGAGCAGACCGGTATAGAACACCTGAAAATAAAATATAACAACGTAATAGGCTATTTTATAGAAATTCCTAACAAAGAAGCGGCGCAGGTGCTGGGCAATCCTGAATTTATACACCGGCAGTCGGTAATGAACGCCGCCCGCTTTACCACGGTGGAGCTTACAGAGCTGGAAAATCAAATCCGCGGCGCCGCCGAAAAAGCTTTGGCTTTGGAATTGGCGATTTTTGACAATTTAGTGCATAGTATTTTGCTGGCAGCGGATGATATTACCCGCACGGCCAATGCGCTGGCAGAATTGGATGTGGGGGCGGCGCTGGCTGATTTGGCGGCAGAAAATAACTATTGCCGTCCGGAAATTGACGACAGCTATGCTTTTGAAATAGAAGATGGGCGGCATCCGGTGGTGGAAGAGGCGATTCGCCGCAGCCATGAGGACAGTTTTGTCGGCAATAACTGCAGCTTGGATGTGGATACTAACCGAATCTGGCTGCTGACAGGTCCGAATATGGCGGGTAAATCTACCTTTTTGCGGCAAAACGCCATTATTGCGATTATGGCGCAGATGGGGTCATATGTACCGGCAAAATCGGCGCATATCGGCTATGTGGATAAGGTGTTTTCACGGGTCGGCGCTTCAGACGATTTGGCGCGCGGGCGTTCTACTTTTATGGTGGAAATGGTGGAAACAGCCTCTATTTTGAACCGCGCCGACCGCCGCTCTTTTGTGATTTTGGATGAAATCGGACGCGGAACCGCTACTTTTGACGGACTTTCAATCGCTTGGGCGGTGGTGGAATATCTGCATGAGGTCAACAAGTGCCGCGCTTTGTTTGCCACGCACTATCACGAACTTACGGACTTGGTGGGGCGTTTAAAGGCGATGACGCTGCATTGTATGAAAATCAAGGAATTTAAAGGCGAAGTTATTTTTTTGCATGAAGTTATAGACGGCGCCGCCGACCGCTCATACGGTATTCATGTGGCAAAATTGGCGGGGCTGCCGAATGCGGTTTTGGAACGCGCCGAGCAGGTGCTTTCTAAGCTGGAAAATGAAAATCAGCATAAAAATCTGAATAGTCTGGATGATGAGTTGCCGCTGTTTTCGTATGCGCCGAAAGAGGTTAAAAAATCGCCAGTCATTGAGGAACTTGATAAAATAAATCCGGATGATTTAACGGCGCGCGAGGCTTTGCAGAAATTGTATGACTTAAAAGATTTATTAAATAAGGATGCTTAAAAATGGATGAAAAAGAATATTTTGCCGCCTATCAGAGCTTTGTTGACGGCGTGACCTCCGAAACAGCAAAGAATGATGAAGTTTTTGCGCAGAATTTTGCCAAGCTATCTCAGCAGCTGAACGGCAATTATGCCAGATTAGACCATGCGATTTCCGGACTTTGCGGCGAGGTCGGCGAAGTTGACGATGTATGGAAAAAAATCAAATTCATGGGGCTGAATTATACCGATGAAACCCGCGATATGTTTATAAAAGAGCTGGGAGACGTCTGCTGGTATATGTTTCAGGCTTGCTTGGCGCTGAATATTCCGTTTGAAGAGATTATCAACCGCAATGTTGAAAAGCTGAAAAAGCGCCATCCCAATGGCTATTCTCCGGAATATTTTCATCAGAAAAAAGGAGCTTAGGCTTTGCTGGTCGGGATTTTGCTGCCGCTGCCGTTTAATCAGCCGTTTACCTATAAAACGGAGGAGCCGCTGAAACTTGGGCAGCTGGTGGAAGTTCCGTTCGGGCGCGACAAGCAAATCGGCGTGGTTTATGAGCTTTCGCCGCAAAACGAGGTGCCGGCTGAAAAAATAAAAAGCATAAGCAAGGTTTATGATTTTCCGCCGCTTTCGGAAAAACTGCTGAAATTTATCGCTTGGGTGGCGCGTTACAATATGGCGCCGCTGGGGCTGGTTTTCAAAATGGCAGTCAGCGTAAAAGCCGCTTTTGAGCCGTCGCCGCTGACGGTGCTGTATAAGCTTTCCGGCAAAACTTTGGCGGAGGCTAAGCTTAAAAATTCGGACGCGCGCTGGCATGTTATGGATTTGCTGAAGCATGCGCCTTATACCAGACAAGAAATCGCCAAGGGCGCCGGAGTAGGGCAGAGCGTAATAAAAACGCTGATAGACAGCGGCGTACTGGAGCCGGTGTATGTGGAAAATAAACGCGAATTTCTGGAGCCGGTCGGCGATTATGTCAAGGTTGATTTAACGGCGGAACAGCAGCAGGCGGCGGAATTGCTGTGCCGAAAAGTCGGCAGCGGTTTTTCTGTGACTTTGCTGGACGGCATTACCGGTTCCGGTAAAACGGAAGTATATTTTGAAGCGGTAGCCAAAACCATAGAAAGCGGCAAGCAGGTGCTTATTCTGGTGCCGGAAATTTCGCTGACAACCCAATGGCTGGAGCGTTTTCAAAAGCGATTCGGCGTGCGTCCGGCAAATTGGCATTCCGGCCTGAGCTTAAAAGAGCGCGCCGATACATGGAAAGCTATTGTAGAGGGGCGTGTGAAAGTGATTGTCGGAGCGCGTTCGGCGCTGTTTTTGCCCTATACGGATTTAGGGCTGATTGTGATTGACGAAAGCCACGACCATTCGTTTAAGCAAGAAGATGCTGTTAATTATCAGGGGCGCGACATGGCGATTGTGCGGGCAAAAATAGAGCATCTGCCGCTGATTCTTTCTACCGCCACGCCGGATTTGGAAACCATGGTAAATGTGGAAGAAGGCAAGTATGACTGTGTAAAGCTTAAAAGCCGCTACGCCAACGCCAGCCTGCCGGATATCAAAATTATAGACCTTAAAAAGGATAAGCCGCAAAAAGGCGAGTGGGGCGTTTCATGGCTGGCGCCGAGTTTGGTGCAGGCTTTAGCCCAGAATTTGGAACGCCGCGAGCAGTCGGTTTTGTTTTTGAACCGGCGCGGCTATGCTCCGCTGATGATTTGCCGCGACTGCGGACACCGCATGCAATGCCCAAGCTGCAGCGCTTGGCTGACCGAGCATAAAAAGGCGCATAAACTGATGTGCCACCATTGCGGATATGTGGAGGAGATTCCGGAAGTCTGCCCGCATTGCGGCTCTAAGGAGGGCTTAACGGCGTGCGGTCCGGGGGTGGAACGCGTGGCCGAAGAAGTTAAACATCGGTTTCCGTATGCTAAAACCGAGATACTTTCCAGCGATAATGCCGGTTCTTTTACGGCGGTGTCGCAGATTATCGCCCGCATGGAGCGCCGCGAGATTGATATTTTGGTCGGCACGCAGATAATCGCCAAAGGACACCACTTTCCGGATTTGACTTTGGTTGGTATTGTTGACGCCGATTTAGGGCTGATGGGCAGCGATTTGCGGGCTTCGGAGCAAACGTATCAGCTGCTGTCGCAGGTTTCGGGGCGTGCCGGACGCGGCGAGAAAAAAGGCACGGTGTATCTGCAGACCCTATATCCGGAAAACAATGTGCTGAAAGCTTTGCTGAACAACGACCGCGAAAGTTTTATGAGTTTTGAAAAGCAGTCGCGGCAGATGCTGGGATATCCTCCCTACGGCAAGCTGGCAGCTTTGATAATTTCCGGCACAGACCAATATACAACCGGCGCTGTGGCGGCAGAATTCGGCAAAACCGCGCCGCATACGGACTATGTTTCGGTATTGGGACCGGCGCCGGCGCCGCTGTTTTTGCTGCGCGACCGCTATCGCTATCGCCTGATGCTGAAAACAGCCAAAAACATCAACATTCAGCAAGTGTTGATGCAATGGCTGCAAATGGTTAAAGTTCCGGCTTCCGTCAAAGTAGAAGTTGATATAGACCCGTATTCTTTTATGTAATCAGCGCAGATAAATGCAGCACAGCAAAATGCTCAGCAGCAAAAGCAGCTGAAAAACGCCGGTGCCTATCACAATGTTTTGATTGCCGATAACGCTGATGCCTGAGTTTTGCGGAATGGCAGCGGGAATCGGCGGATTCTTTGGCGCAGAGTTATCATTTACCGGTGTGCTTTTCATCAAAATATCCCGAATCTGTTCATCAATATCCATATCCATTATGGTGTAGTCCTTAAAATATGTTATTTTTTAGTTTACTTTGCGGAATTCGTCATAAATATCCATATAGTCTTTAATTTTGGCATTGGCGGATTCTATGGATTCGTTGCAGATTTTTGAATAAAGCAGACGAATCAGCTCGGCTTTGTCATGCGGAGACATTTTAGCCTGACGTCTTTCCAGCCAAGATTCAATATTTTCAATGACTAGGCATAAAACATCCTGATTTACTGCCGGCGAAAAGCCTGAAGAGACTTTCAGCGGCAAATCAGTCAGCTCCTGTTCATCCACCTTTAAAAGGCGAGCCAGCTTCTGACGCTCTACTTCGCCAAGGCGGCGAGGCGAGCCGTTTTTAATAAATTGCTGAATATATGCAATATTTTTGCCAAGGCTTAAAGATACTTTGGCAAAGTTCAGACCGCGCTCGTTAATTAAGCGGGCGATTTTTTTTCTTATTTCTTCAGTATCATCCATTTTAATTTTACCTTTAAAAATTGTTAATGTAACGTATTATATAATATATATCTTACAATGTAAAACGATATTTTTCCTATTGACAATATAATAATTATCTTATAATTTCAAGAAAAATAGGAGGATAAAATGTCAGATGAAGAATATATATCAAAAGAAGAAGCGGTTAAAAAAGGCTATCGCCGGCGCCGCGGCGGCGGTTTATATAAGCTTTCGGTTTTAGAAAAATACTATGAAAGCGGCGTGCTGGAGCTGAAAGACAGCCAGTTCAGCGCGGATGACCGTAAAAGAGCGGGAGAGCGGCTTTTAAAAGATTTTTATTTAGGAAACTATAATAATCTGAAATCGGTTCCGCTTTTAAAAACCAGCTCAAACCGCAGCTGCCGCGAAGACGCTCTGATTTATCAAGAGCGCTATATAAAAGCTATGCAGAGTATTCCGGACGAGTTTTGGCCGGCGGTGCGAATCGTCTGCATAGAGGATAAGGAGCTGAAAGCAGATAAGAATATTATCCCTCGCAGCTTATTGAGCAAACAGATTGTGTATCATCTCAAAAGCTTGCTGGTACTGGGTTTGGAGAGGCTTGTAAAATTTTATTTTCAGAAAAATAAAAAAAGTTCTTGACATGTGGTCACCTGTGTGCTAATAAAATTACTATCATGTAAAATTGTATTCAGATAAAACCTATATTTAAAGAGATTGAGCTTTAGATTAAAATCAGCTTAGTCTCTATTTTTTTGGAGAAATATATCAATGTTAAAAGCTGTTAATGACAGGCTTATTATTAAGCCTGATAAAATTAAGCACGGCAGAATCATTTTTACAAATATTGAAAAAAATATTGTAAATCAGGGTGTTGTGCAAAGTGTTGGCGATAAGGTTACTTGGGCGAAAGCCGGAGACAAAGTTTTGTTTCATTGCTTTGACGAGCTGCCTTTGCCGCAGGATGACTTGGTTGTTATCCGTGAGAAAAGCCTTTTGGGCAAAATTACAAAATAATAAAACTTTTTTTAAAAAAACAGGCTGCGTGCTTTTACGGGCCTGTTTTTGTTTGGGAGAAAACAATGGAAAAACAAAATAATAGTGAATTATATCAGGAATGGCTTACTAAAATCCGCTCATCGGAAAAAGCCTACGGCGATTATTATGCGCTGATTGAAGAAATCCGCAAATATTACCGCAACGAACGCAAACGCAACAAGCAGAATATTTTTTGGTCATCGGTAGAAACTTTGAAGCCTTTTTTATACTTTAAGCAGCCTCAGCCGTTTATTATCCGCGGCAACAAAAAAGCCGATGCAGCAGAAAATACCGCCTGCCAGATTTTGGAAAAAGCTTTGGATTGGGATATGAAGCAGTTTGATTTTGACAGCGTCATCAAATACGCCCGCAATGATTTTTTGCTTTCCGGCATGGGAATTTTGTGGGAGCAATATCAATCCAGCTTTAAGTATATCGGCAATGTGGTGCTGAAAGACAAAGAGCAGGTAACGACGCAATATGTTAATCCGCTTTCTTTTTTGGCGGATGTGGATAAAGTCAACGTTTGGGAAGATGTGGAATGGATTGCCCGCAAAACTTTTATGAATGTCAGCGAAATTTACTGCAATTTCGGCGAGGCTTTAGCCGATTATTTTTGGCAGCATAATTTTACGGATAAAAGCATTTCCGTTTATGAAATCTGGGACAAGAAAACACGCAAAATTTATTACTTAAGTCCAGAATATCCGAATGATTTTCTGCAGGTCAATGAAGATACCCTGCATTTGAGCGGATTTTTCCCGTGTCCTAAGCCGATTATGGCGACGCTGACTAATGACGGAATTGTGCCGGTGCCGGATTATGTTGAAATCAAAAGCCTGCTGGATGAGCTTGACGGCGTGAACAGCCGCATGCGTTTGACTATGCAGGCGCTCAAAGTTTCGGGCTGCTACGACAATTCTTTTCCGGAGCTTGCCAATATTTTGGATAAGGATGTTACGCTGATAGCTTTAAATGATTTTGAAAAGCTTAAGGATGCGGGCGGCATTAAAGGCATTATAGATTTTGCACCGATTGAACAATATATTGCAACGCTGCAGGTTTTGGCAGAGCGCCGGCAGGTGCTGACCGAGGCTATTTATGAAGTAACCGGCGTCAGCGATATTATGCGCGGTTCTTCTAATGCGCAGGATACGGCCACCGCCGTTGTCAAAAAGACTAACTTCGGCACTCTGCGCAATCAGGACCGCCAAAACGACATGCAGCGTTTTTTGAAAGATTTGCTGCGCATTAAAGCCGAGATAATCTGCGAGCAGTTTTCGCCGGAAACTTTGGCGGCGTTTGTTCCGGATGAGGCGGCGAAAAATCCGGAAACGGTAAGGCAGGCCGTTGAGCTGCTGAAGACTCAAAAGCTCCGCGATATGGTGATAGATTTGGAAACCGACGGCAGTTTTGATATCAATAAGCAGGAAGAAAATATTCTGAAAGTTTTGTCGCATATCAATGAAATGATAGGGCAGGCGTTTGGTCTTGTCTCGCAGCAGCCGGCGCTTTTGCCATTATATCGGCAGATGATTGAATCGGCGGCGGCAACACTCAGCAATGCGCGGCAGTTTGAAAATGTTTTGGAAGAAGCTTTTGATAAAATCAGTACGGAACTAAACACTCCGGACGCTCCGTCAACACCGGCCGAAGACAAAATGCTGGAGCTGCAGAATAAAAAAATGGACCGCGATTTTGCCATTAAAAAGGAACAAAATCAGCTAAAGCGCGAAGAGCTGGATTTGAAAAGATTTACTGAACTCAACAATATGAAATAAAGGAGAAAAACTATGCCTTATGACAGCAACGGTTTGTTTACCCGCATGCACAGCTGGGAAGACGACCGGAAAAATGATATAGATATCGTGTCGGACCGGCACGATGAAGAAGATGATAATTTTGCCGACGGGTTAAGCGAGTGTCTATTAAAAGACGGACGCGCGCCGATGAAAGGCGAACTTAAAATGGGCGGCTTTCAAATCCGCAATATGGCGAAAGGCACAACGGAAAAAGATGCCGTAAACAAGGAACAGCTTGACGCTGCCGCCAAACAGCAGACCGAGCTTTTGAATGAAGTGTTTGCAGTCGGCGATATAAAAGCATCTTTGCAAAAATCGGACCACGGCAGTTGGTGTTTATGCAACGGGCAGGCAGTCAGCCGGACAGATTACAGCGACTTGTTTGCGTTAATCGGCACAAGTTTCGGCGCGGGAGACGGTTCGTCCACGTTTAACCTGCCGGATTACCGCGGTAAATTCCTGCGCGGCTTGGGCGGAGATTCGGCTCAGGATATGCAAACCACACAGCCGGAAGGCTTGCCGAATATTACAGGCCAAACGCAGGCGCAAGACGGCTATCTGCGCAGTCCGGCGGCAAGCGGGGCTTTTCAGGCGGCGGCAGCCGGAGGTTCGGCTCGCAGCGGCGACGGCGGCAGCAGCGCGGCTTATCTTACGTTTGACGCCAGCCGCAGCAATGCAATTTATGGCGCCAGCAGCCATGTGACTCCGGTCAATCAGGCGGTTAATTATTTTATTAAGGTAAAAAAGGAGAAGTAGGCGATGACAGGAAGAATTATTGCAAATGCGTCAGTAATAGAAGTCCGTCAGGGCGACAGCTTTAACATAAAGCTGAAATTAGCCGCAAAAAATAAGCTGATAGATTTGTCTGGTCTGAAAATTATTATGCAGGTGCGGCAGCAAAATGACGATGCTTTAGTGTTTCAAAAACAGGCGGAAACAGTAGATGAAGCAGCCGGTGTTTATATGCTGCGGCTTTCTCCGGCAGAAACTTCCGCGCCGGCCGGAAATTATAAAACCGATATTCAGCTGGAGCTTTCAGACGGCGGCGTAAATACCATTTTTCCGGCGGATGTCAACAAAATCGGAGTGTTTCGCATAACTCCGCAGGTAACAAAGTGAGGTAAAAATGCAAGAAAGTATTATAGCAGTAAATTTTGCCGAAACTCAGAATATTGAGGTTTATTGGCAGGATGAAGTTGTTTTGAATTTGGACTTGGAGCTTATGTATATAAAGTCCGGTCAAAAAGAAATAAAAGACTATGCCGATAAAGAAATTCTGCCGGAGCTGAAAGAATATAAAAATCAGGCGCAGGAAGCTATGGAAAAGGCAAAAAGCTCGGAAGCTGCAGCAGCGCTGAGCGAAGCCGCAGCCGGACAAAGCTGCGCTAAGGCTGTTTTAAGCGCCGAGGCGGCAGAGACGGCGGCTGCAGCTGCAGTTAAAAATGCCGAGGCGGCTTCTGCCGATGCGGATATAGCCAGACAGTCGGCAGTTTCGGCAGCTGCTGATGCGCAAAACGCCGCGGCAAGTGCAGAATCTGCGGCAGCCAGCGCTGAATTTTTAGAGGACGGGCGTTTTTTGCACCGCTCGGGAGATGAAGTAAAATCCGGCTCATTAGGCGTCAGCGGTTTATTGGTGCAAAATTCGGATAATGACAGCGCTGTAGAGCAAAAAAATCTGCAGTTTGCTTTTGATGAAGAGTTAGCCTCCGCTCAGAGCCGCAGCTATGTTATGAGCGATAAAAACGGCAAAATCAGCGGACAGATAAAAAATGTCGTCAATCCGGATAAGTCTTCGCATTTGCTTTTAAGCGCAAGCAGCTATGCCGCCGACGGCAGCGCCCAAACCGCGGAACTCGGCGTGCATGCTACGGCTGACGGGCAGGCTTATGTTACGGTTCCGGCGCCGTCCGGTGTTTCAACCTCTGAAGCGGTTAACCAAAAATACGCCGATGCTAAATACGCCAAGCTCGCGGCTATAAATGTGTTTACCGGCAGAGATACGAACAACCGCAGTATCTATAAAAACAATAAATACGCCGTAGGAGACAAGCCCAGCGATAATCTTTTTTCCGGTTTCAGTTCTTTGGATAAGAATAACGCCGAATATGGCTCTATTTATACTTTGGTAACGCAGACCGGAGCAATAAAATCGTCTTTATATGTTTGCAACTCCAATAATAAAAGCGGCGATATGGGGCTGTATGTAGATAAAAACAATAACGTTGTAACATTGGCTCCGGCTTGCGAATATGCAAATTCCATTGTCACGACATTGCTTAAATCGGCAGGCTGCTGCAAGCTTGGCAACCGGCTGTTAATCCAATGGGGCTTAAACGGAGTTCTTAACGGCTCTAAAATTGTCTTTAAGCAGCCGTATGCCGACACCTCATATGTTGTGCTGACGCAGGTTACGGCAGTATCGGATAATCTATCCGGAGCGGTATCGGTGTTTTGCGATACAACCTTAAAAACGACAACCAGTTTCAGCGTTGCAGTTTCAACCAGCGTGGCTTTGGACTGGATTGCAATCGGCTATGTATAACAAAGGAGCAGAAAATGAGTGATAATTATAAAGAATGGCAGGATTCCGGAGAGCCGATAGCTTTGGGCTTTAGGCTGCTGCCTGATGAAAACGGGGAATTTAATCCGCTGATATATGAACGCATGTCGCAGTTTTGCAATGAAAACGGCTACGATATCAAAGACTGCCGTCCCGATTATTTTGAGATAACTGAAGCGGCTGCCATATCGGCGGAGGTTTTAGCTGTCGGCGTGCGTTTGGTGCGCGACGGCTATATGAATATGATATTGGCAAAAGCCGACAGATATGAAAAACAAACTGCCGCTGCTTTGCCGACAACCGACAGCGCCGAAACCTATCGGCAATATCTGCACTATCTGGAATATTTGCGTAAAATTCCCGAAGCAGAGGATTTTCCTAGGGTTGAGGTATTGGACTTTGAAAGCTGGAAAGCCAAAGAGAATGACTAACTATCAAAGGACGGAGAAAACAAGTTAAAAAACGCTTGAAATCTCCGTCTCATCATACTATACTATTTATTACTTTAATAGAAGGATGATGATTTTAAGCACTAAAATTATAATGCTAAGAACTTTGATCAAGTTGTCTGTCTCGTTTCTAGTTAAGAAATGTCCGGTTGCTGTAACAGCCGGCTTTTTGTTTATACATATAAAAACGACAACTGTCAAATAAAAACAATTTTTCCAATTAAAAATGCCTCGTTATGCGGTCATTCTTTCGGCTGCTTCGGGGCATTTCTTATATACAAAATTTTTTAGAGGTTAAATGATATATGACATAAAAACAGTAATGCTTTTTGTGCTGATGGCGATTGCGTCAGCCTATATTCGCTATAAAGGCTTTTTTCAAGCCACCATAGACGCCGTGCTGGCGTTTTGCATGGGCTATATTATGTATTTGCTTTTAGATTACGCCGCGCTTTCGGGGGCGACCCGCAGCGGTATTTCGTGTGTGGTGATTTTGTTTAGCCGCACGCTGTACGAATGGGGCAATGAGTTTATTAAAACCAAGTTATCGGCTCTGATTGCCGGAAAGGCAGGTAAAAATGACCGAGAATGATTTGCAGATTTTAGCCCGCACCTTGTTCGGCGAAGCGCGCGGCGAGGGCGATGAGGGGTTGGAAGCGGTGGCGTGCGTGATTATGAACCGCTATAAATCCGGCAAATGGTTTACCGGCTATGAGCTGCTTAACGGCAAAAAAATTCCGAGCGTAGCGCAGACTTGTTTGAAAAAGGCGCAGTTCAGCTGCTGGAACAAAAACGACCCTAACTATAAGCTGCTGTGCCAAAAGACAATCACGGCTTACGGTTTTCAAAAATGCCTGCAGATTGCGCAAAGAGCGCTGTCAGGGCAATTAGCTGATTTTACAAACGGCGCTTTGTTTTATCATACCAAGCAGGTCAAGCCCAAGTGGGCGGCCGGCAAAACCCCGTGTTACATTGCCGGCAATCATATTTTTTATAACGATGTGGAATAAGGAGGAATAATGGCTAAGAAAAAATTAAAAGCATATTCTTTTGCCGAGAGTTTGGAAATGCTGAATCGCCTGCAGCAGATGGCGGTGGATGAGGGCAATATAAATCTGGCTCTGAAAGCTGAAGAATTAAAATGTAAAATCGCCGCGATGCAGACTGATAAGGAGGGTGCGCAGACGGCAGAAAACTTAACAAAAATATTGGTGGATTTTGTAAATGACAAACAGAATGATAGCAAGAATACCGAAAATCTTTGCACCGCTGATGAAGCTTAAACGCCGCTATAAACTTTATTACGGCGGGCGTGCCGGCGGAAAGTCGTATGCCTTTGCCGACAGCCTGCTTTTGCTGGGGCGCATGAAAAAGCTGCGGATTGCCTGTATGCGCGAAGTGCAGGACAGCATTAAAGATTCCGTATATAAACTCTTAAGCGACCGTATCAGCTTTTATGGCTTAAATGATTATAAAATCAGCGAAACTAAAATAATCAATCAGCTCAGCGGCACGGTTTTTATATTTAAAGGCCTGCGCGAACAGGATTCCAATAATATCAAATCTTTAGAGGGAATAGATATTGTCTGGCTGGAGGAGGCTCAGAAAATCAGCAAGAAAAGCTGGGAGATTTTGGACCCGACAATCCGTAAAGCCGGTTCGGAAATTTGGATTTCTATGAACCGTGAAGAAGAAAACGACCCGGTTTGGCAGGCTGTGGGCGCGCATCCCGATGAGCGGACTTTGGTGGTTAAGGTAAACTATACCGATAATCCGTTTTGTCCGGAAGAAATGCGCTATCTGGCGCAAAAATGCCAAAAGGAAAGCCCCGAAGATTATGAGCATATCTGGCTGGGGGCGCCGGTGGCGGTCGGAAGCTATAAGCTGATTGCGCCGATGTTGGTGCGTCAGGCGTTTGAAACCAGGCTGGAAAATCCGTCTTCTCCGCTGATTATCGGGCTGGATGTGGCGCGTTTCGGCGATGATAAAAGCGTGTTCTGCTTCCGGCGTGGGAGGAAGTGCCTGTTCTTTGAAAGCTATGCCCGTTTGGATAATGTAGAAGTGGCAAACCGCGCCACTTTTTTTATCCGCCAATATAAGCCGGCGCGGGTGTTTGTGGATGCAGGCGGCGTGGGCGGAGGCGTGGTGGATATTTTGAACGACCGCGGTTTTAAGCGGGTTGTGCGGGCTGTTATGTTCGGCGCTAAGGCGCTGGCTGACGACCGTTATCATAACCGGCGCGCCGAGATGTGGGACGAGCTGCGGATATGGCTGAGCGGTGAGCAGAAAGTGGAGCTGCCGAACGATGAAAATCTGGCAAACGAGCTTTGCGCCGTCAACAAAAAATATGACAGCCGCGGACGCTTGCAGCTTGAAGAAAAAGAAGAAATTAAAAAACGGCTGGGCAAATCGCCGGATATGGCGGACGCTTTGGCGCTGACTTTTGCCGAGCCGGTTTTTGAGAGGTCGGACGAAGAGTGCGGACGTCTGCCGAGCGACAGCATAGAAAGTATGTTTCGCGCTAAAAATTCCGCCGATGATAAATGGTAATTTTTTTTTAAGAGAAAGGATAACATAAAATGAGTTACAGACCAAGAATAATGCGTGAAAACGAGGCCTACGGCTGGCTGCCGGAAGATGAGGCTTACGGAAGAGTTTCTAACGTTCCGTCAGAGCCGGAAAATGAAAACGCTTACAGCGACAACGAACTTGCTCCGGAAAGAAGCGAGGAAGAATTAGAAATATTATCTAAAGCCCAAAGTGACCCAGATTGGTGGAGTAAAAACTCTGGTCTAAGAGCAACTTTTGACGGTTATAATTTTTACGTTAGAAATAATGGTAAGCTGATAGGACAATATCAAGCCCAATCAGGTAATTCGGCTGCACAGAACTTGGAATCAACCATGTTAGAGAATTACGGACCTATACCGGAAGGTAATTATATGTTAAATTATGATAATTTTGAGATGTATGATAAAAATAAAGCCAAAGAAGGTGGACGGTATGACTGGATGAATAAACCTCAAAGCTGGGGAAACCAACGTATTGCAATAACGCCTAATGAAGATACTTATACATTTGGACGCGGTGGATTTTATGTGCATGGCGGAAATACGCTAGGTTCTGCTGGGTGTATAGATTTAGGCTTTCAAATGCCGTATTTTGGCGCGATTTTGAAACAATATCAGGAAAATATTCCGCTAATTGTAAAATATCGTGATGATTTTGGTAAAAAATAACTTGCAATTTGCAAACAGTTGATTGATAATGTTTAATACAACTTATTAGTGCTGCAGAAGAATGAAAGAAAGATACTGAGATGGATATGATTAAAATTTTATTTTATGGTATTGTGTTAGCCTTATTATCGGTTTCATTTTTCTTGGTGCCGCGCAGAATTAAATTTATGTATATAGGTTTGGCTGCAGGATATTTTTTATTTTGTACAAATCAAAATCTTTTTTCTGTAATAAGTGCCGGAAATGAGGTTTTGTGGACTTTAGGGAGCGCAAAATTAAAATGATGACTGAAACGTTGGATTATAAAGCAGTTAAATATGTATTTTGGTGCTTTTTGATAATATCATTTGTTTTAGCGGCTGAAAGCTCAGTACATTATTTTATTGAGCCTGATACACCTGAAACTGCAGATATTTCAGCAACAATTTTTGTGCATTTAATACCTTGCTTATATATTCCTTTAGTCGGTTTATTTTGCTTATCAAGATGCTACTATATAAGTTATTTTTTGTGCGGGGTTGATATTATGTATTTAGTATTTCAGCTGCATTGTTTACTGTATCGCTATCTATGGCCGGATTACGGCGATTGGTGGATATGGAAATATACTATAGGCAAGTTAATTTAAGGAATAAAAATATATGAAACGGGTATTTTATTTTGCTGCAGTATTTTTGATTTTGGCGGTTATAGGTATTGCCGGATATTTGTTTTTTGATAAACAAGCCTATTGCTTGGATATCGGAAAGGTATATGACCCGGTGCAGAAAATCTGCCGTGATGACTGTCTGAGCTGGGACAATCAAACCGGCTGCGTGCCGATAACCGATGAAAACCGGCAGAAAAAAGCCGCCGGAAAACTGTAGAAAATAACTATTAGCTTTAGGGAGCAAAACGCTTTGTTGATATGAAAACAAGGCGTTTTTTTATACCCGGAATTCGGAGAAATATGATGACATACATCAGCAGGCAATTCACGGAAGAAGTGCTTCTTCCGGACGGATCTGTCGCGTCTTCGGTCGCGGACGTTGACAAGTATTTACGCGCCACGGGGTTAGCCTTGGCGGGCGACTATTCACCAGAATATTATCAGAATATTCGCAATCAACAAGAAAGAGAACGGCGGCAGTCTTTGTTTGCCGATTTTCTTTATAACTACAAAAGGATGATATGGAAATGAATGACTTAAGAAAAGAAATTGAACGTCAGTTTAAGGCGTTTGGTCTTTATGAGCCGGATGAAAAAACAGCGGAGCCGGCTCTGGGCGAAGATGATTCTTTGCCGGCGGCTCCTGCCGATTTTGAACCGGAATATGCGGCGGCGTTCGGCGAGCTTTCGCCGAAATGGCAGAAGTATTTAAGCAAGCGCGAAGAAAAACTGAAAGCCGAACGTCAGGAGCTGTCGGCCAAAATAGGGCTTTTAGACAGCCTGAAAAATTTGGACGGCGAATTTCAAAAACGTAAAGCCGAAAACAACATACACAGCCTGCGCGAGTGGCTGGAGGGGCTGGCTTTTATTGATGAGCAAATGCATCATCGGCCGGTGGAAACCTTAAGCGCCATCGCTCAGGTCTTTAATGTAAAGGCTCAGTTTTCTGAAACGCCGCAAGCCGAAACAACTGACCGGATTTTAAAAAGACTGTCGGAGCTGGATTCCAGTTTTCACAGCCTGAGAGACTATTTGCAGCAGCGCCAAAGCGCAGATTTTAACAGCCAACTACAAACATTCGGCACGCAGAAAGATGAAAACGGCCGCCGTTTGTATCCGTATTTTGAGACTGTTTACAATCAGATGCGCAGCTTGCTGCAAAGCGGACTGGCCGCGGGCTTTGAAGACGCCTACAAAAAGGCGGTTTGGCTCAATGCCGATGTCCGCAAAGAGCTGATTGCCAAACAAATCAGCTCGGAAGCCGAAGATGCGCGGAAAGCGCAGAAAGCGGCATTTTCCCCAAAAGGAAAAGCAAAAGCGCCGGAAAGACCTCTGACCCTGCGGGAAGAGATTGAAAAAAATATGGCTGCTTTTATGGATTAACTTAAATTTTAAAAGGATAAAAAAATGACAAATAAAGATTATAATGAAGTATTTACCTTAACTCTTAACAACCGTTCAAAAGAAATGGCCGATAACATTTCTAAAAACAACGCGCTGCTGACCCGTTTGAAAGACAAGGGCAAAATGCGTCCGCTGACCGGCGGTGTCAAAATTTTGGAAGAGCTGGAATACGGCGAGGGCGATATGGTGTGGTATTCCGGTTACGATACCATTAACTATACGCCGAAACAGCTGTTTACAGCAGCCGAATATGCTTTAAAATTATGTGCGGTTCCGGTGGCGATTTCCGGCGAAGAATTGCTGATGAACAGCGGTCCTGAACAGGTTATGGATTTGCTGGAAAAACGTATTTCCAATGCTGAAAAAACTCTTAAAAATCAGATGTCTGTAGCTTTGTACAGCGATGGAACCGGCTCATCCGGCAAAGAAATCGGCGGTTTGGCTTTGTTGGTTGCCGATGATCCGGCTTCCGGCACGGTCGGCGGTATTGACCGTTCGGCTGCCGGGAACGAATTTTGGCGCAATCAGTCGGTCAGCGCCGATGTTGATTCTTCCAACATCCGCAAAATGATGAACACTTTGTATCATAAATGCTGCCGCAACGCCGACAAGCCGGATTTGATTGTCTGCGATGACGCGCTTTATACATTGTTTGACGAATCATTGGCGGCTATGCAGCGCTTTTCTGACCCTAAAATGGCGGACGCCGGTTTTACCAGCCTTAAATTCAAGGGTGCAGATGTGATTTTTGACGGCGGCCAAGGCGGTCATTGTCCGGAAAAACACATGTACTTTTTGAACACCAACTACATTTACCTGCGCACTCATAAAGACCGCAATATGAAAATTATCGGCGGCGACAGATTGGCAGTAAATCAGGATGCGCTGTACCGCATTATCGGTTGGGCCGGCAATATGACTATGTCTAACGCGGCTGTTCAGGGCGTGTTGATTAACACTAAAGAATAGTTGTTGCAAGAAAAGGAGTGATGGTCAAAAATCACTCCTTTTCAATTTGTTATAAATGTAAGTTAAAGGAAAAAATTATGGATATGGAATATGCAATGTTTCAGCAAGTGCTGAATCAAAAAGACAGTGAAAAAAACGTAGCGGCCAGATTTTATGACAAGGCCGTAAAAACTAATGAGGTGGCAGAAAACGGACTGCCGGTTTTTAAAAATGTTACATATATAGAAATCCGCTTAAAAGACAACAGCACCGAGGTGTATAACCAACCGGCAACGGCCGAAAAAATCAGGCGTTTCCCAAAAGAATACGCATTGTACCAGATTTCTAAAAAGCAAGCGGAAAACGGCACGCCTTTAGAGCAGTTTGCGTTTTTGACGGCGGCGGAAATCGCCACTTGCAAAAGCCGCGGCGTGTTTACGGTGGAGGCTTTGGCAGAATTGGATTTTGACAAGGTGCAAAACCTTGGCTTGCAGGATGAGCATGTTTTGGCGCAGATGTTTTTGGAGCAGTCAAACAACAATAAAATGCTGGATGAGTTTGCCAAGAAAGAGGCGGAATATGAAAGAGAGCTGGAAGCCTTGCGCGAGCAGCTGGCGGCGGTGCAGCGTGCCTTGAATGATGAGCGCAAGAAAAACTCATACGGCAAGTTTGGAGAAAGAAAATGAAAACCATTTTAGAAATCTGCCGCGAGGTTGCCGATTTGGCAGCGACCAAGCGTCCCGATAATTTGTTTGACGCTAACAGCCAGCAGGAAAGTATTTTTTTGAGCGTGGCCAAGTCGGCTCTGGACAGCCTGCTGCGCTACGGCGATTGGCAGGAGCTGACAAAAGAGGGCTGCCTGCGCACGGTTGAGGGGCGTACGCAATATCCGATAGCTGAGTTTCTGCCGGATTTTTATTGTTTGCTGAACAACACTATTTTTATTAAGGATAGCCAGGAACGCGTTATCGGAGCGATTACGCCGGAGCAATGGATGCGCGAAAAATATTTTTCCAGCCCCGGCAATAATCTTAAATTCAAAATCCAAAACGGGCGTTTTGTGTTTTTAACGCCGCCGGCCGGAGGAATGCGGATTGTGTTTCAATATCGCTCCAACGGAGTGGCGTGGGATTTTGACACCTTTGAAGAAAAAAGTGAACTGACCTCCAATACGGATGTGCCGGTGTTTGACGAATATTTGGTAAAGCTGAACATTTTGTGGCGCTGGCTGAAACGCAGCGGCTTGGATTACGGCGAAGAATATGACGAATTTCAGCGTGAGCTTAAAAAGCGTTTCGGCGCCGAGCATGCCGCTGCCGATATCTGTCTGGCGCATCCGGCGGACGATTTAGGCAAAACAGGAGTAATAATAAATGAAGTTAAAGTTAGCAGCAAGGGGCAATAAGTCGGTAAGCTACACGCTGCCGGCGCCGATTAAAGGGCTTAACGTCCGCGACAGCTTGGCGGATATGGCGGCAGGCTATGCCGTGGTTATGGATAATTATATGCCGCTGGACACCAAAGTGGCGCTGCGCAAAGGCTATGCGGAATATGTGAAGCTGCCGGAAAAAGTCTGCACGCTGGCGGAATATAAAAACGGCGGCAGCAATTATTTTTTTGCAGTTTCGGGCGGCAAAGCCTATAATATAAGCTCGCGCAAGAATGTGTCGGCTTATGAAAACGTAAAATTTTCAAACAGCTATTGCCGGACGCAGCAATATAAAAATTATCTGTATTTTGTAAACGGCAGCGATGTCCCGAAAGTCTATTGGCAGGATGACAGCGGGGCCGAGCATTTTGAGGATTGGGGCTTCAGCGCCGCCAGCCTAAATCCGCTGCGTATAGCCAATGTCGGGCTTTCTAAACAGCGTCTGTGGTTTGTGGAAAGCGGCACGCTCAAAGTCTGGTATCCCGAAACCGCCGGCAATATTGCGGGCAAGCTGAACTGCTTTGATTTGGCGCAGGTGGCGCGTTTCGGCGGCGAGCTGGTGGCAGTTGCCAACTGGACGCAGGACGGCGGGCAGGGCATAGATGACTTGACGGTATTTATCACGTCTGAGGGCGAAGCGCTGGTTTATGTTGGTTCCGATATCAACAGCGCCAACAGCTGGCAGCTGCGCGGTTCCTATAAAATCAGCCGTCCGATTGGCTATAGCTGTTTGGTGCCGTATCAGGGCGATGTTGTGATAATTTCCGAAGACGGCTATATTCCGCTGTCTAAAGCTTTGCCGCTGGAGCAGGCCAACGCGTCGCAGATAGCTTTCAGCGATGCCATACGCGGGCTGGTGCTGTCGCGGACTGCGCATAATCTGCAGCGTTACGGCTGGCAGGGCATAATTTACAGCCGCGGCGGCTACGGGCTTTTTAACGTGCCTGTTTCCAACCAATACGAGCAGCATGTGATTAACGTAAACACCGGTGCTTGGTGCCGTTTTACTGGTATCCGCGCGCATTGCTGGGGGCTGTATAATCAGCGGCTTTATTTCGGCGCCGATGAGGGCGTTTTTTTGTTTGACGAGGGCTATTCCGACAACGGAGTAGAAATCAGCGGACATGTGGAACAAGCCTATAATGATTTAGGCTGCAACAGCATCAAAAAAATTCAGCTGCTGAATCCGCGCACCAAATCCAGCACCGGCTATTCGCTGGTTATTTATACCAATATGGATATGGAAAACCGCAAAGTGGACTATTTAGAAAACTTTACGGCTTCCGGACTGCATAAGTGGAATGAAACCAAGTGGTCAAGCTCCAAAGAGCCGCTGGGCATAAAATGGGGCGCCGCCGAAAGCACTTCTATCCGCAGCCAATGGATAGCCAATTCATCTACCGGCTACAAAGCCAGCGTGGTCTTTAAAACCAAAACTAAAGGCAATCTGATAGAGTGGTTTGAAACCGGAATCCGCTATGAAGTAGGGAGCGGGGTGCTATGAACGATGAATATGAAATTCTGCCCGATAAAAACAATATCATTGCCAAATGGGTCTGCAAGGGGCTGGGCGAGAATACCGACTGGCTGGACAAGCACATGACCTATGGCTTTGCCCAAGGCGGAAAAATGCTGGGCGGGCTGATTTTTCACAGCTACCGCCCCAACATAGAGGTTTGGTGGACAGTTTACAGCGTTGACAAGCGCTGGTGTAACCGCCGCATGTTAAAAGTTATGTTTGACATGGCCTTTAACAAATTAAAATGCCGGCGCATTTCGCTGCTGGTCAGCAAAAGCAATGCCGCCAGCGTTAATTTTGTAAAAAAACTCGGATTTCAGCAAGAGGGAATGTTCAGGGCTTATCGTGAAAACGGCGAAGACTGCTATATTTTCGGCATGCTGAAAGAAGAATGTAAATGGATAAAAGAAAAGGAGAAAATAAATGAGTAAATCAATAGGAAAAGTTTTTGCAAATTCATCAACCGATAAATACGGTTATGAAAAGAACTATCTGAATTATCTGGGTAATTATGATACCTCAAACTATGACAATACCCTGAAAAATATGACGGGGCAGGCGCTCAGCATGAGCCAGAATCTGAGCAATATGCCGGAATATCAATTTTCGGTAAACGGCTCGGACGAGGCTCGCCAAAGAGCGGAAAACGCCGTGTATCAGTCGGCTGTGGACAAGCTTACGCCGCAATATCAGCAGCAACAGGCGGATTTGCAGACAAGTTTGGCTAACCAAGGCATCGGCGTGGGCAGCGAGGCTTATCAGCGGGCAATGAACGACCTGCAGCAAAAGCAGAATGAGGCGCTCAATCAGGCGGCTTATCAAAGTATTGCCGCGGGGCAGGGCGCCTATAGCCAAAGCTTGAGCGACAATATTAACAGTGCAAATTTCAATAATAACTCGCAGCTGAATTATATTCAGCAAATTAAAGCGCTGCTGGAGGGTTCTGTTTCCGGCTATCAAAATCAGGCTAACCTGTACGGCGCTAATAAGGATATTGAAAACCGTCTGGCCTCGGCGCGCCAAAGCGGCTGGGATAATATGTTCAAAACAGTAGACTCCGGAGTTAAGTTAGCCGGAGCTTTTTCCAGCGGCGGCGCAAGCTTAGCCGCTCAGCAGGCAGCTGAAAAAACAAAAGAACAAAAATAAAACTATTTTGCGTGCATTTGTAATTATTTTGTTTTACTACTTAAATATTATTTAATTTAACTGCATCGGGAGAATGATAAATGGAAATAAAATGTAAAGGGCTGTGTGTGCTTGCCGGATTATATTTTACAATAGACTATCTGATTACGGAGCCGGGACGTTGGATTGAATCTTTAGCGGCTCCTATTGAGACTATAACAGACGTTATGTTTTGGACCTTTGTCATTCTCCTGATTGTCGGTTTGTTCCGAAAAGAGAGATTTAGCTTTTTGCAGAGTTTTATCGCAAAGTTTCCTAAAATTTCCGTATATATGCATTACATCGGCTGTGTTTCTTTGATTTTGTATATAGTAAGTGCGGCAGTTGTGCCGGTTCTCTTGTCAGAAAGCGTCGGTTCGCAGTTAAAAGAATATTTAGCCTGGGGATTGATTGCCTTGTGCTACGGCGGGGAGCTGCTTGCTTTGATTATCGCAACGCGTAAAGTATTTTTTAAGCCGAAAAATTCTGAAAATAAATAAAAAATAAAAATATAAAAGGCAGAGGGCAGATGCTCTCTGTTTTTTTGTTTTAAAACTATAAAAATTTGTTTGACTTTAGCGGATAAAATCTCTAACTTTGAGTTGTATAAATTTTGTAAAGCGGAGCTTGATATAAATGACTTGCATAGGCAAAAATGAAGTTAAATCGGATAAAACTGTTTCGGTAATTATTCCGGTGTATAATGTGGAAAAATATCTGCCGGAATGTCTGGACAGCTTGCTGGCGCAAACCTATCCGCATTGGCAGGCAATCTGCGTCAATGACGGTTCTAAGGACAATTCCTTGCAGATTTTGCAGCAATATGCCGCCAAAGATAAAAGGTTTAGTATAATCAATCAGGAAAACCAAGGCTTGAGCATGGCTCGTAACAACGGTTTGAAACAGGCTAAAGGCGAATATGTGTATTTTTTAGATTCTGATGATTGCCTGCATCCGCAATGTTTGGAAGCAGCATACAGCTGTGCTGAAAAATATCAGGCTGATCTTGTTTGTTTCGGCTTCATAAAAAATAAAACAGGCAATATTATTCCGCAAAAATATAATTTATCTAAAATTAAGATTAAAGTTACAAATACTCCGCTGTTTTTTCAGAGCAGACATGGTAAATATAGGATTTCTTTTAATGTTTGGAGCAAGCTTTATAAGCGCGAGCTTTTGAACGGTTTGGAATTTATACCGAAAATTCATTTTGAAGATTATCCGCACACTTATGCGGTTTTGGCTCGCAAGCCTAAAACGGTTATTCTGGATGCTAAACTTTATTTTTATACTATAAATCCGCAGTCTATATCAAAACAAAAATCAACGCCGCAAACTATAAGCGACTATACTGCCGGAACTTTTTTTGTCTGCAATCTTTATCAGAAATGCACAAATGCTAAAGAATTGCAATTTATTAAAAACAAATTCATTCCGGTAATTTTGGCTGAACAATTAAAAAGATGTTCCGAAACCACGCAAAATACCAAAGAAACTATATGGAAACTTTTTGCCGAAGAATTAACAGAATTAAATCATAAAGGTTTTCTGGGCTGGCGTGGACATAAACTTAAAAACTATTTTACTTATAAAAAACTAATCAAAGAGTATGCTGAATGACTGATATGAACATTGCTTTCTGTGTTAATAACACATATTCCGATAAAGTCGCTGTTGTTATGACGTCTATTTTAGAAAATCATAAAACGCAGAAAATAAACTTTTATATTTTTTCATCGGATTTAGATGATAGCAATCTGCATTTATTGCAGAAACTGCTTTTGAAATATAAAAATTTTACGGTGCAGAGAATTTTGGTTCCGCAGCATTTAGTCAATTCTTTGCCTTTGAACATATCCCATATTTCTGTTGAAACGTATTACCGCTATGTGATTGCTGATTTGCTGCCGGATTTGGATAAAATTCTTTATCTGGATGCTGATTTGATTGTCTGCAAAAATATAGCGGATTTTTATAGTACAGATTTAAAAAATAACTATTTTTCAGGCGCCGAAGATTTATATATAAAAGAAATCAATCACAAACAAAGCATAGGGCTTGGCGCAGACGACCTTTATATTAACGCCGGTGTTTTGCTTATGAACTTAAAGTTAATCCGCCAAGATAATTTGGGCGAAAAATTGATTAACGCCACTAAAGAGCTGTGGAATAAAATTAAATACCAAGATCAAGATGTTATTAACATTGTTTGCAAAGGTAAAATTAAAAAAATTAATAATATGTATAACTTTGCCACACATAATATGTTATATAACGCAAAACTGATAGACACGGCGAAAATTGTTCATTATACAGGCAGTAAAAAGCCATGGCTGCCCGGAAGAGGTGCCAAAAAAGTTAAATTTTCAAATATATGGAGAAAATACGCAAAAATTACAAACTCAATTTTACAGAAACAAATCAAAGTCGGATTGATTATTGACGAATTTTTTGGCGGCGCAGGCACAGCTTTCGGCGGTTATGGATTTTTAGCCCGTAATTACATAGCTAAATATATACCGAATACAGATATAAAAGTTGATGTGCTTTTGGGACGTGGCAAGCATTTGCTGTTTGCTGAAAAATATCATGTAGACAATGTTGACTTGTACAAATTGCCAAAATCTGCATTAGCAGCGCAGTTATGGCTAAAAAAACAAAACTATGACGTATACTTAAGCATTGAACTTACATCTAATTATATTTTGAAAAATGAAAAAAATTCAAATAAGAATCTTATTTTATGGATTCAAGATCCTAGACCTAAATATGAATGGGATGAAATAGAAACAGTAAAACTCTTTACAGAAACCAATTATTACAACCAAAAAATTTATGATTTAGTGCATGATTGGAATGAGCAGGGACGTGTAAAATTTATTTCACAAGGATATTTTTTGAATCAAAAAGCTATAGATTTATATAATCTTCCGGCTGATACGCCGATACAATACTTGCCGAACCCAATAGAAATAGATAAAAATTTTAATGTGCAGACTTATCCTAAAAAAGACAATATAATCTTTTTAGGCCGAATTGAATCTGTAAAAAGAGGCTGGCTGTTTTGCGAAATTGCTAAAAATATGCCTGAATACAATTTTTATGTTTTAGGGCAGACTTTTAGAGAAAAGAGTAAAAATGAGTCTATCATGGCTAAATATCAAAATATTCCGAATTTGCATTTTGCCGGTCATGTGGACGGAGAAGAAAAATCTCAATATCTGAAAGATGCTAAAATTTTAGTAAATACATCTATACATGAGGCTTTGCCTATTTCATTTTTGGAAGCTTTATCTTATGGAACATGTCTTGTCAGCAACCGCAATCCGGAAAACCTTACTTCTAAATTTGGAATCTGGACAGGTCAGATTAACGGCGACGGATTTGATAAAATAGATCTTTATATAAACGCTATAAAAACTTTAATGACCGATGACAAATTACGTTCTCAATATGCGGCTCAAGGACGGGCTTATATTGAAAAAGTCCATAATGTAAACAATTTTGTCAGGGATTTGCGCAGAGTTATTTTTGATACGGTAAAACTGTAAGGTTTAAGCTTTTTTACGTTTATATCTTGCCACAAATTATTTACTTTTGAAAAATATCGGCTAAAATATGCTCAAAAAATCAAAGGATAAATATGTTTGCAAAGTTAAAAGAAAAAATAAAAAATAATCATGTGCTGTATGACTACGGGCAGATGTGGCCTTTTGTTAAGCCGTATTGGGGCAGGGCGCTGCTGGCTGTTTTGCTGACGCTGCCGGTCGGCGCTATGGATGCCGTCATCGCTTGGGCGCTCAAGCCGTATATGGATGTGATGATGATAGAAAAAAACACCAATACGCTGTGGATTCCGCTGGTGATTATTGTTTTCAGCGCCTTGCAGGGTGTGCTGACTTTTGCCGCTAATTTTACAAACACTTGGGTGGGCAGCCGCATTGCCAGCGATGTAAAAATTTCGCTGTTTGAAAAGCTTATGAAATTTGACGCCGCTTATTTTGACACCACTACTTCCGGCAATGTGATGATGCGCTTTAATAACGACGTGGACGCGGCGTGCAGCGGGCTTTTGAGCAATATCAAACAGTTTTTTACGCGTTTTTTCTCGTCTGTGTCTTTGATCGCCGTGCTTTTTTACAACAGCTGGCAGCTGGCTGTTATTGCCGTGATTGTGCTGTTTTGCGCCTTGTTTCCGCTGACCAGAGTGCGCAAGCGCATTAAGGATATCAACAAGCAGAGCGTGTTTACCAGCGCCGAGGTTGTAACCCACTATAACGAAAGCTTTTGCGGCAACCGCGTGATTTCTTCTTATAATTTGTACGACTACCAAAACAGCCGCTTTGACGATACTCTGCGCCGCGTGTTTAAGCTGGGGATGAAAATGGTGCAGCGCACCGGCATGCTTTCGCCTTTAATGCACTTTGTGGTGTCGCTGGGTATTGCTTTGGTAATTTGGGTCGGCAGCTATTTGATTGTGCATCATCAGATTACAGCCGGCAACTTTGTTTCTTTTGTGGCGGCGCTGATTTTGCTCTATAACCCGATAAAAGGCATCGGCAACAACTTTAACAATGTGCAGGTGGCTCTGCTGGCGATGGAGCGTGTTTTTGAGCTTTTGCAAATGGAACTGAAAATCTGCGACCGCCCGAATGCTAAGGAGTTGCGCGAGATTAAACGCGGTATTTCCTATCAGCATGTCAATTTTGAATATGTCGCCGGCAAGCCGGTGCTGCAGGATATTAACCTGAACATCAAAAAAGGCCAGACGATTGCGTTTGTCGGCAATTCCGGCGGCGGTAAAACCACGCTCGTGAATCTGCTGCCGCGCTTTTACGATGTCACGTCCGGACAAATTCTGATAGACGGCACGGATATCCGCGACTATAAGCTGAATTCCCTGCGCGATAAAATTGCGGTGGTTTTTCAGGATAACTTTTTATTTTCCGGCTCTATCCGCGATAATATTCTGCTGGGCAATGAAAATGCCGATGAAAAAGCTGTGGAATATGCGGTTTCCTGCGCTTGTCTGACAGATTTTATTAAAGAGCTGCCGAACGGGCTTGATACGCAAATCGGCGAACGCGGGGTGCTGCTTTCCGGCGGTCAGAAACAGCGCATAGCGATTGCCCGCGCTTTTATCAAAAACGCGCCGATTGTGATTCTGGACGAGGCGACCTCGGCTCTGGATAACAAATCCGAAGCCATTGTGCAGAAAGCTATTGACAACCTGATGGCCGACCGTACCGTGTTTGTGATTGCCCACCGGCTGTCTACCGTGCATAATGCCGACAAAATCGTGGTGGTAAATTATGGCAAGATTGCCGAAATCGGCACGCATGACGAGCTTGTGGCTAAACCGGACAGCATTTATGCTTCATTATATCGGGCGCAGCTGTCATAAAAGACAAAAAAATCCGACAAAAATATTGACTTTAGAACTGCCGTGAGCTATGCTTGCGGCATAAATTTTATTATTAACTTAAATTTTTAGTGTATGGGTATTATTAAAGCAATGCGTTATGCGGTGATGACACTTTTTAACTGTATGCCGCTCAAAACGTTTGGAAAGCTCTGTGAAAGCTATGCCGACGGCGATGTTAACGTAGAAACAACTCTGGCCGCTTATATAGCCACAAATTCGCTCACTAAACAGCATTACGGCTGCAGCTCAGATTTGAATACCGAGTGGGAGCAATATCTGAGCGGCTCTAAGCTGGAGTTTATTTTCCAGATTAACACCGCTAAGCTGTGGACGCTGTTTGCAGAGACTGTGCAAGACCGCCATTTGTCTGTGCCGGAGCAGTTTATTTTGATAAACAAAATGCCTGCGGAGTTCTTCTGTCAAATGTATGACGATTTTATCGGGGCAGAGCGCATTAACTGGTTTGATGACGCCGCCGCCAAAATGCTGGTGCTGGGCTATCGTGAAAATTACGATAAGCTGCTGTGGTATGTCAAACATTGCAAAATATCGGCATCGGTTTTGCATGTGCTGGCCGATTTGTTCTCGGCAGAGGCTGTGAATTTTGAAGAAAATCACGAGCGTGAACCGGAGCGCTGCATTTGTAAAGTGATGCGCGAATGGCTGCTTGCTGAGAATGCACCTGAAGAGGCTGGAAATTCATACAGCTCAATGCTGGATTTTGTGCTTGTAAAGCAAGAACAGCTGCAGCATGAAAAGGAGGCTTATCTACGTATGCTTTCATATGATTTGAACACAATCAACGGGCAATATTAAAGAAAATCCTGTTCTGTTTTTTAGCAGAGCAGGATTTTTGTATTCCGAAAACCCCGCGTTAGACGCGGGGTTCAGTAAAGCTTATAGC
>CAVKTH010000012.1:0-29166 GCA_963659495.1 Bacteroidaceae bacterium
ACCATGGCGGAGAATCCATAACGTCATTGCTAAAGCAATGTCAATATGCGTTGCCGTTGGCAACAAGGTCATGGATACTCGTCTGCCACAGCCTGCGGGGTATGGCGACAAGTATGACGGTTCGGGTTGGTGCAGAGGACGCAGGTTTAGTGCCTTTTGCAAGTTCTTTAAATACCCCTCACCCGACGCCAAGGCGTTACCCTCTCCCGCACGGGGCGAGGGTTCTGGATTGCTTCGTCGTTACACTCCTCGCAATGACGCCGAAAGTAACGGCGAGGGGTTGCACCGTCCTTGGTGCGACAAGATCCTAGGTACAAGACCTAGGATGACTGGTGGCAGAGGCGCAAATTCCTTTGGTAGGTCAATGATAGAAATGCTCGGCGTTCTGGCGATTATCGGCGTATTGTCTGTCGGTGGAATTGCCGGTTATTCCAAGGCTATGGAAAAATATAAGGTAAACAAGGCGGTCAGCGAATACAGCTACATAATTTTTGGAGCATTGGAACATTTAAAAGAAATTCAAGACCTAACCTATGAGGGGCAAGGCGATGTAAAAGTTGATGTTATCGCCATGCTTGACGGCTTAAACTTATTTCCCAACAGCTGGAAAGTCGGAGAAAATAAATACAACAGCGACACACCTTATCAATTTGAAGATCCTTACGGGAATTGGGGGCGAGCTTATTCCCGCAATCATAATTTTGTTTTTGTTTTTTTATTAGGCAGTACCAGCGCGGATGAAAACGGCAATAGCGTTACTGCCAACTATTCGTCTTCGCTCTGCCTGCAGCTAATGCAAGATTTAGCCTACCCGCTGCACGAAACGCTAACATATGTTTTATTATGGCGCTCGTCCGGCAAGTCTTACACTTTTTACGGCGATGCTTACTGCCAATCCGGACGAAAATGTCTGGCTCAAGCCACTTTAGCCGAAATGCATGAAGCTTGCTCATCCTGCTCCGGAAAAGAAATTTGTTCATTCGGTTTAGAAATTTGACAAAATCAAACTTTGATTATTGACAAATTTAGACTTTATGCTAGTATAAATCATCATTTTTATTATTAACTTTAATTTTTATCATTATGGCTAAATTGAGTAAATTTGAGTTAGAAGAGCGTTTGATAACAATCTTGGAAAGCCTTACAGATGCAGAGGTTAAACCAGAAAGCAAATTGTCTGATGATTTGGATCTGGACAGTATGGAGTATACTGATTTGAGTTATGAGCTGGAAAGTTTAGGCTACAATTTTGACAAAGCGTTTAGCTACTGTATGTCTAATGATGACGCAACTGTCAGCAGCCTTGCCGCTTATTTGAGCAAACTTTAGCCAAGATTACCTTACAAAAAACACTTTCAACTTTTATGTTGAAAGTGTTTTTTTTATCGCCCTGCTCTTAATGAAGATACTTATCATACCTTTTATCGTACCATATTGAATTTTTATTCCACCTGCGAGAATAGCAAGCAGGAATGCGAAACCAATGAATTTTAAGATACAAATCCAAGAGCGGTTTATAATCCACAGTTCCAACCATAGTTTCCCGCGCACCTGCAGAAAATTTGTAGCGGTCAATATACTCCTTGAACAAGTCGCGCCGTTTATGCATATAAACATATTCAAGAAACTTGTCTTCGGCTAAAGGATGTACGACTGTTACAATTTCAACACACCAGCCTCTTTCCACCTGTTTATCATAAGTCCAATCACTTGTTTTGTCGTAGAAAGGTGCATGGGAATAGCAATTTTTCAATAAGTTAACAAACTCATTTTGAAAAATTTCTTCGTCCTCAATCATAACGTCCTTGTCCAGATAGTCATAAGAACGCAGCAAACCGGTCAGCTCAGGATTTTTGAGAAGCAGATAATTTACAAAATCGCCGCGGGTTAAATCAAATAACACCGTCACAGCCCGTCCGCATAAAGACTGGTGCTGTACATAAGCGCTAATCAGCTCCACATCATGCGTCTGCACCAAAGCCATTTGCAAACTCAGCGGCAATTTATAATTGACACAGTAGGAAGCAAATACTTTATGCAGGCGGTGTTCAATCATAAATTTTTCTGCTTTGTCCGAATCGGCATAATGAAAATCATAGGTTCTCATATAAGCGATTAAATCGTTGCAAACATCATCCGAGATATCGGCAACCAGCAAATACTTCAGCAATTCTTCTTCGCTGAGTTTCTGAGTCGGAAATAATAACTTGGGATTCATACTAATAAAATTAAATAATAAATTACTATGTTTTGCAGTATAGCAATTTATGTCTAAAAATCAAGCATTTTATACAAAAAACTCCCAATCCTGCGACTGAGAGTTTTTTTAAGCTTTAAGTAAAAGTCAAATTACTTCAATTCAACTTTAGCGCCAGCGGCTTCCAATTTAGCTTTGATAGCTTCAGCTTCTTCTTTAGAAGCGCCTTCTTTAACAGTTTTAGGAGCGCCGTCTACCAAATCTTTAGCTTCTTTCAAGCCCAAGTTTGTAATAGCGCGGATTTCTTTAATAACGTTAATTTTGTTAGCGCCTGCTTCAGCCAGAATTACATCAAATTCTGTCTTTTCTTCAGCAGCGGCAGCGCCTGCACCAGCAGCACCGGCAACAGCAACAGCTGCAGCAGCGGAAACGCCCCATTTTTCTTCTAACATTTTTGACAAGTCAGCAGCTTCCATAACTGTCAGAGCTGATAATTCATCTACTAATTTGGCCAAATCTGCCATTTTTTTTCTCCAAATAAATTAAATTAAAATTTTCTAATTAAAAACCATTTACACATCTAAGCTTTTTTTGTTTTAGGCCGAGTGCTGCGCCGCTGATTTTGAGCGAAGTGTACAACTTAATACATAAGCGATAAATCAGCAAGCATGACTCGCATAAAACGAAAAAGAAACTTAGGCTGCTTCTTTCTCGCTGTAAGCCTTTGTAACTCTTGCCAACTTGGCAGCAGGAGCTTGCAATAGACCAACCAATTTTGCACGCAATTCGTCCATAGAAGGAATTGCAGCCAATTCTTTGATTTCATCCAAAGTCAGAGCTTTGTCAGACAAAGCACCGCCGACGATAACCAATTTTTCATTATTTTTTGCAAATTCAACACAAGCTTTGCAGGCTGAAATCGGGTCATTGGCATAAGCCATGGCAACCGGACCTTTGAACAGGTCTGCCAAACCTTCAAATTTTGTATCTTTTACAGCAAGACGAGCAATACGGTTTTTAGTAACTCTTAAAGAGGCACCAGCATCGCGCACTTTGTTTCTCAATTCGTCAGCTTCAGCCACAGTCAAACCTAAATATTCGGTGATTACAACTGATTCTGCGTTAGAGAATACTTCATGCAGCATGTTGAGTAACTCTGTTTTTTCTTCGCGGTTCACTTATTGTCTCCATACGAAATTGTTAAATTCAGACCCCAAGGTCTAAACCGTTACCAAACCCGCAAGATTCCGAAAAAATTCAGAATACTGCGGAACCCAAATCTGTCCAGGAGAAAAATTTAATTCTAAAACTCACTCCCGTCTATGTCGGATGTTTAAGGCCTCGCCCACACCGTCAGCTTTAGTTACAAGCAGAAAGCCTTCGGTGCAGAGATGCCGCCCACAGTCTTGGACAGTTTCAAGAGCCTCCGCTCTTGAAGAGTGGGGCAGAAAAAACTGCGCAGCAGCCTCCCTGCCCTAAACTGATTTGCCTTTTAACAAACTTTTTATCAAAAAGCAAGTATTTTTTAATAAATTATAACCAAGCAGATTATAATTCAGAAGCGTTAACCTTTACGCCCACACCCATTGTAGAGCTGATAGAAATCTTTTTCAAATAGGTGCCTTTCAAGGTAGCAGGTTTAGCTTTAATGATTGTTTCAATGAACAATTTAGCGTTATCATAGATTTTGTCTTCAGAGAAAGACGCTTTAGCAACACCGGCGTGAACAATACCATTTTTTTCTACACGATATTGAACTTCGCCAGCTTTAGCGTTTTTAACAGCTGTGGCAACATCTGCGGTAACTGTACCCAATTTAGGGTTCGGCATCAAGCCTTTAGGCCCCAAAACGCGGGCAACGCGGCCGGCCATACCCATCATATCAGGGGTGGCAATACATCTATCAAAGTCAATTTTACCGGCTAAGATAGAATCTACCAAATTCTCGGCGCCGATAACATCTGCACCGGCAGCTTTAGCTTCATCAGCTTTTTCGCCCTGAGCAAATACGGCAACGCGAACAGTTTTGCCATTGCCGTGCGGCAGCTGGCAAACACCGCGGATCATCTGGTCTGCGTGTTTCGGATCAACACCTAAATTGATTGCTAAATCAATGGTTTCATCAAATTTTGCTTTTGCATTTTCCTTAACGATTTTAATAGCTTCTTTAAGGCTGTACTCTTGATTTTTATCCAGAGTCTTGTATGCATTTACTAATCTTTTTCCGCTCATCAACTTACTCCGTAACCTTAATACCCATAGAAATGGCCTGACCTTTAACCATGTTCATAGCAGCTTCAACTGTAGGGCAGTTCAAGTCTGGCAATTTGGTGGTCGCAATTTCTTTTACCTGTTCCAAAGTAATTTGACCGGCAACAGTTTTGCCTGGTTCTTTAGAAGCGGACTGCACGCCGGCAGCTTTCTTAATCAAATAAGAAACCGGAGGCAGTTTTGTGATGAATGTAAAGCTCTTATCCTCATAAGCGGTAATAATTACCGGCACAGGAACACCCGGTTCCATTTTTTGAGTTTTAGCGTTGAATGCTTTACAAAATTCCATAATATTCAGGCCTTTTTGACCCAAAGCTGGACCAACCGGCGGAGAAGGGTTAGCTTTTCCGGCAGGTATTTGCAGCTTGATAAGACCTAAAATTTTCTTTTTAGATTTAGCCATTATAATACCTTTCTAGGTTAGTGGTAAAGACCAATGGCTGGTCTCCCACATTGTTAAACATATTCAGCTAAAGATACAAATATCCCTAACTGCCTGTTTTGTATATCACAATATTTGCAAAATGCAAGTTATATTTTTCTATAATATAATAAAATTGCAAATATTAACCTTTTATTTTCTTTTAGAGTCTATGCTTAAAGCAATATTCAAATTCAGAGGGCAAAATAGTGAAAAAAATTGCGTTTTTATGTGTTTTAGTTTTGGCTGTGCTGCGGGCGGCTGCAGCAAGCGCGTCGGTTTCTTCTATTATGATTGACGCGGAAAACGGCGATGTAATGTATGAAATGAATGCCGACGAGCGCCGCTATCCGGCTTCTTTAACCAAGCTTATGACTTTATACATTACTTTCAACGCTTTGGAAAATAATCACATTAAACTGACAGACAAATTAAAAGTTTCACGCACTGCCGCCGGACGCTCGCCGTCTAAATTGGGCGTGCGCGCCGGAGAAACCATTACCGTAAAAGACGCGATTATGGCGGTAATTGTAAAATCTGCCAATGACTGTGCCACCGTTTTAGCCGAACACTTTGCTCCGACCGAAGCCGATTTTGCCGTTTTGATGACTAACACCGCTCACAAACTGGGCATGAACCACACCACATTTAAAAACGCCTCCGGACTGCCGAACACTCAGCAAAAGACTACCGCCCGCGATATGGCGGTTTTGGCAATGGCCGTATATCATCACTTTCCGCAATACTATAAATGGTTTTCTGCCAAAAGCTTTCAATATAAAGGACGCACTATCGGCGGACACAACTATATTTTGAAAACATTTGCCGGCGCCGACGGCATGAAAACCGGATATACCGCCGCTTCGGGATATAACATCATCACTTCAGCCAAGCGCTCGGGGAAACGCGTTATCGCCGTAACCATGGGGCATAACAGCGTCGGCGAACGCGATAAAAAAGTTTCACGCATGATGGACAAGGGATTGACCCACATGCAAAAAGGCGAGATTAACGTTGCTATGCTGACAAACGAAATCAACGGCAAAGCTTCAGCTGCGCCTAAAGCAACCCGCTTGGCTTCAGTACAGAAGAAAACTCCAGCCAAAACTCAGGCTGTGCGTCTGGCAAAAGCTCAAAGCAAACCAGCGGCGAAAGCAACAAAAATTGCCTCTGCTGCATCATCTAACGGACGCTACGCCGTTCAAGTCGGCTCTTTTTCTGACTATCAGCGCGCCCGCAACTACGCTTTGACCGTTAAAAACAAATTGGCTAAAACATATGCCGTGCATGATATTAAAGTAGAAAAAGTTCAGGCAGCAAGCAAAACTGTCTACCGCTCTAAGGTCATCGGCTTAGCCAAGAATGACGCCAACACTATTTGCCGCAATATGAAACGAAGCAACCAAGCTTGTCTGGTTACCGCCGACAGCGGCGCATTAAAAATGGCTCAGCGCTGATGCCGGTTCCTCTTATTGCCATAAGCAGTCCCAAGGCTGGCGCCGGTAAAACTACGCTGGCCTTTAATCTTGCCACAGCATTGCTGCGCGACGGCTACAAAGTCGGCGTATATTCGCAAAATACGGCGAATTTTTTGCAAAAGCGCAAGGAATTAAGCAAAAATAACCCAACTCTGAAAATGCTGAAAAATATCAGCAAAGAAAATTTATTTACCGATGCTTATGAGGACTGCAGCGCCGTCATCGCCGATGTGCCGACCGAACAGAATTCTGAGTTTTTGCCGGTTTTCTCCAAAGCTCATACCTTAATTACCTTAGTGCAAAGCGAAAACGACATAAAATGGCTGCCCTCGGATGCATATTTAAATTTAGTTTGGAATGTAAAAAAACATCAGGCCGCCGCCGGTATAAAATGTCTGAACTGGGTGGTAATAGAAAATAAAGCCGCGGCCGATAACGACGGCTTAAGCGCTTTACTGCAGCTGCAGTCGCGCCGTTTTGGCTTCCGAACAGCCGCCGCATTGCAAAACCGCGAATCCTACCGGCATGTCAAAGACGGCTACGGCGCCGCGGATTTAATCAACTCAAAAGCCCTAAACATGTCTATGGCCGATGTTTATGCCCGCCGCGAGCTGCTGGTTTTAGCCGATTTTATCTGGCAGCATAAATAAATGTGTTTAGCTTATTAAAAATACTTTACCTAGTCTTTCTTTTAATGATACATATATATAAAACAGTTTTAATTATTAGAGAAAGGGTTTTTATATGCTTAAAGTTATTAAAACAACAGCCTATAATGATATGAAAATGGGAACCGCAGGTTTGCGCAAAAAATCAAAAGTCGTCCTGCAGGAAAACTATTTGGAAAACTTTGTGCAGAGCGTTTTTAACGCTATCGGCGGAGTTGAGGGCTTAACCTTTATTTTAGGCGGCGACGGACGCTATTATAACAAAATTGCCATTCAAAAAATCATGAAAATGGCAGCCGCAAACGGCATGAAAAAGATGATTGTCGGTCAAAACGGCTTTATCTCCACGCCGGCTTCTTCGCATGTTTTGCTGATGAATAAGGCTGACGGCGGCTTTGTGCTGTCTGCTTCGCACAACCCGGGGGGAATCAACGGCGACTTCGGCATTAAATATGCGGTTGCTTCAGGCGGTCAATGCCCGACGGCTATAAGCGATAAAATCTATGAGATTTCTAAAACTATCAGCGAATATAAAACATTGGACGAACCTGATGTTGATTTAAGCAAATTAGGCACGCAGAAACTCGGCAATATGGAAATTGAAGTTATTGATCCGGTCAAAGACTATGTTGAAATGATGGAAAATATTTTTGATTTTGCCGCTATTAAAAAACTGTTCGCCAACGGCTTTACCATGGTGTTTGACGCTATGAACGCCGTAACCGGTCCTTATGCCCGCAAGATTTTTGAAGAAATTTTAGGCGCTAAGCCGGGTTCGGTTTTGAACTATGTTCCTTTGGAAGATTTCGGCGGTCTGCATCCTGACCCGAATTTGATTTATGCCAAAACTCTGGTTGATTTAATGTATTCGGATAAAGCTCCGGATTTCGGCGCTGCCAATGACGGCGACGGCGACCGCAATATGATTTTGGGCAAAAAATTCTTTGTAACGCCAAGCGACAGTTTAGCCATTCTGACAGATAACTATAAGCTGATTCCGGCTTATAAAAACGGTATTTACGGCGTTGCTAAATCCGCTGCCACTTCCACGGCTGTAGGACGCGTGGCTGAGGCGCTGAATATCGGCTACTATGAAGTTCCGACCGGCTGGAAATATTTCTGCAACCTGATGGACAGCAAGCGCATTACTTTTTGCGGAGAAGAAAGTTTCGGCACCGGCTCCAGCCACATCCGCGAAAAAGACGGAATCTGGGCGGTTCTGTTTTGGCTGAGCATTATTGCCGCAACCGGAAAATCCGTACAGGAAATCACGGAAGAGCATTGGAAAAAGTACGGCCGCAGCTACTATATGCGCAATGACTATGAAGCTCTGGATACTGAAGTAGCTAACAAGCTTATGGCCGATTTGGAAAGCCGCCTGCCGGATTTAGCCGGTAAAACTTTCGGCGCTTACACCGTTTCTGAGGCTAAGCCGTTTATTTATAACGACCCTGTTGACGGCAGCTCTACTAAAAACGGCTTAATCGTATACTTTACCGATAAATCACGCATTGTCTACCGCTTATCCGGCACCGGCACCAACGGTGCAACCCTGCGTGTTTATCTGGAGCGCTACGAAACCAAAGATTTGAATGAGGATGTAGAGCAGATGCTGGAAAGCCTGGCAGATGTTTCCCGTCAAATCGGAGAAATTACCGAGCGCACCGGAAAAGCCAAAGCCGATGTTTTAACTTAAAAAAAGACAACCGCAAATGCTTAAAGATATAAACAGACAGCGTCCGGACAGACAACTGGAAAGAAACTTAGTTTTTCTTGCCTATGCGATTATGTTTATGTCTTTAAGCTTGTTTGCGCTGTTTTTATATCCGCAATACACTTTTTATATTATTATATCTATTGTAGTGTGGAATATTTTGTGCATTTTGGTAACTATCCGCATTTTGAAAGTCAGCGAAAATGCTATCGGGTTCGGCACCTTGGCGGCAGAAATTCTGAACGACAAAAAGAAGTATCACCGCGTAGACAATGCCGCCGGCATTCCGATATTGGCAAACCGCGCGGCTTTGGAATATTTTAAAGGCGAATCGGTTCTGGACTTTTTAGAACATAATATTATAGATTCTTCCGCTAATAAACTGGATCTGCAAAAGCTGATATCAGCCGTCAACAAATTGCAGGAAACCACGGTGCATTTATCCATAAATCCCAACAAAAACAGCGTGTTTGTGGCCGAAGAATGGCTGCGGGTCAGCGTTAAGCCGATTTATCTAAACAAGGCTGATATTTTTGAAGATGAATTTTCCCTAAAGAAAATCCGCAAAGAAACCTATATTTTTTGGACGGTTGAGAATATCACTTCATATAAAAATATGGAGCAAGTTTATCAAGACGAGATGTCGTCGCTGCATAATTTTTTGGATTTTCTGCCGGTCGGGCTATACACCTGCAGCAGCAGCGGCAAAATTGAATATATCAACAACACTTTGGCCGACTATTTAGATACGGATAAGAATGAAGCCGCCGGCAAGCCTCTGGACGACTTTATTGCCTATAAGCCGGAGCAGCTGCACGACAGTTCCGGCGCCTTTAACGGCAACATCATTTTCAAAACCGGTCAAGGCAGCGCAGAAGCATTTGTACGCCAGCAAAACGTGCGTGAAAATTCCGAAATCAAAACCCGCGGCGTGGTTATTTGGAATCTGCCTAACGACGAATCCGTTAAACAGCAGCTTAATGCGGTTACCGATAAGTTTGAATGGCTGTTCAACACCGCGCCTATCGGCATTATTTTTGCCGATAAGCACCAAAAAATCTTGGAGGTAAACAATCATATTTCTGAGATTTTTGAAAAAACGGCTGCCGATATCATGCGGAAAAAAGTCAGCGAATATTTTGACGGCGAAAGCAAAAATAAAATCAAGGATATTCTTAAAGAATACGCCAAAAACAACTCCGAAGAATATGACTTTGAAACAGTTCTGACTTTTACGCATGAAGAGAAAAATGTGCAGATTCACATCAGCCCGATGACTATGCACTATACCGATTTATCCGGCGAGATAAGCGGATTTATTATGTACATTACCGACACCACCAACAAGCGCAACTTGGAAATGCAGGTGGCTCAGGCGCAGAAAATGCAGGCTTTCGGACAGCTTGCCGGAGGCGTGGCTCATGACTTTAACAACTTGCTGACTGCGGTTATCGGCTATTGCGATTTATTGATTCAGCGCCACGGCGTCGGCGACCCGTCATTTTCGGACTTGGTGCAGCTGAAGCAGAACGCCAACCGCGCCGCCGGAGTAGCCCGCCAGCTTTTGGCTATCTCCCGCAAACAGCCGCTGAATCCAAAACTGATAGATGTTACTGAGGCCTTTACGGAAATAGACCACCTCTTGTCGCGGCTTATCGGCGAGCAGATACATTTTCAAATCAGCTACGGCGCCGACTTAGGCTATATCAGGGTAGACCCTGTGCAGTTTTCGCAGGTTATGATAAATTTGGTTATCAACGCCAAAGACGCCATGAACGGCAAAGGAACTCTAACTATTTCCACCCGCGGCGAACGCCTGAACGAGCCGTATCACTTCGGCGCGGATGTCATTAAGCCCGGCGACTTTGTGGTTATCAGCGTAACCGACACCGGCTGCGGCATTCCTCCGGAAAATATAAACCGTATTTTTGAGCCGTTTTTCTCCACCAAAAAGAATGTAGTCGGCTCCGGAACCGGCTTGGGTTTGGCTATGGTTTACGGTATTGTGCGCCAAACCGAGGGCTTTATAAAAGTTCACAGCGAACTCGGCAAAGGCACGACTTTTGAAATTTATCTGCCGGCCTATGAAAGCGACAAAGAAGAACCGGCGGCCGAAACTCCGCAAGAAGAAATTATCCGCGATAAAGACGGCAATGCCGCTTTAGAGACTTTTTCCGGCAGCGCTGTAAACATGGGGCAGAATCAAAAAATGATTCTGGGACTTAACGTTTCTGCCTTTGACAGCCAGCGCCGCCTCGCCGTAAACTCCGGCGAAATCCGCATTTTGTTTGTGGAAGATGAAGACGCCGTGCGTACGGTCGGCGCCCGCGGGCTAAAGCAAAAAGGCTTTGACGTGGTGGACTGCATTTCAGCAGAAAATGCGCTGGAGCATATTGAAAACGGCGAAAAATTTGATATGATGATTACAGATATGATGATGCCGGGGCTGAGCGGCGCCGAGCTGGCAAAAATTGTCCATGAAAAATATCCGCATATGCTGATTATTTTAGCATCCGGATATTCGGAAGAAATTGCCCGCAAAGAGCTGGCCGGTTCATCGGATTTTTACTTTTTAAGCAAGCCGTACAGCTTGGGCGATCTGCATAAAAAAGTACAAGAAGTGTTGGCGGAAAAATGACTATGGCAGAAGAAGACGAAGAACTGAAACAAATACCGTTTGACTTTATACCTCATACCTATATGGGGCGTGAAGATTTTATGGTGGCGCCGTGTAACCGCGAGGCTTTTAACATGGTGGATGCCTGGCCGAAATGGCTGGCGCACGGACTGATAATTTACGGTCCAAAAGGTTGCGGAAAGTCACATCTAGCTCATCTGTTTGCAGATAAAGTCAAGGCTTTTTCAGATAAGCCGATAAAGGTTTCGCTGATAGACGCAGCGCGGATAAACCTGCGCAATGTCAACAAAATCGCGACGGAAAATCAAAGCCTTGTTATAGAAAATCTAACCCCGAAAGCCAATATGGAAGCGCTGTTTCATTTGTTTAACCTTTACAACAGCGAGGGGCGCTATATGCTTTGGACAGCCGAAACCGCACCAAGCCGCATGGCTTTTGCGCTGAAAGATTTGCAGTCGCGGCTTAATATGCTGCCGAGTGTAGAAATTAAAGAACCGGACGATATTATGCTGCAGACGCTGATTGTTAAGCTTTTTAACGACCGGCAGATTTTAATCAGTCCGGAAATTTTGAACTTTATTGTTACTACCGCGCCGCGTTCGTTTGAATATATCGGAAAATTGGTTGAGGAATGCGACAATATTTCTTTGGCCTATCAATGCGCGGTCAACTATAATGTAGTAAAAAAAGCAATGGAACTATTGGCACAAAACGAAAGCCGTCAGCCGGATTTGTTTGACGGATTATTTTAACAAAGGAGAAAAACATGAAAAATCTTAATTTTTTACTGACTAAAAAATGGATCGGCGCAGCAGTTTTTGTTTTATACTGCCTGCTTTATTCAGCCTATTGCATGGTTGCCGTAAACGACGCCGTTATGCAATATATGCCGACTGTAAAAGTAAATATTTCCGACTTTTTGCCGATTACGATTGAAAACGGCATGATAACCAAGCCGGAAAATGCTTTAATAGAACGCACTTACGGCTCGGATGATGATAAATTTAAGGTTGTTTTAGATACCCGCACCGAAGAATTTGAGCCGTCTCTTTTGCAGGTTACGGGCTTGTACATCAGCCGCTCGGCGCTTTACACCGTCAACGGCAACAAAAATGAAGTCCGCATCAACAGCCTGCGCGATGTTCCGAATATGGTAATTGATGACGAAATTATGAACACCGTTGTTACCGCCGTAGAGGGATATATTAAGCCGGTTATTTTCGGTTTTGTTATGTTCTGGATAGTAGCAGCCGGTCTGGTTATTATGGGGCTGTATTCTTTGGTATTGCATTGGATTATGTCGGCAATTTATAAAGCACCATACCGCCAAACCCTGCGCCTGACTGTTTACAGCTACATCGTATTGAATCTGCTGGGCAATCTGTTTACCATACCGCATTTATTTATTTTAGGATTTATTGCTGCGGCTATAGTTAACTTTGCGGTAAACATGGTGCAAAAGCAAAAAGAAGCTCAAGCTTAACCATAAATTTTTATGACAAACAGCTCCGGTGCAAATCGGGGCCGTTTTTTTATTTTATAAAATACAAATTTTAATATTGACTTTTGGCAGTTTTGAATGTATTAACTATTCTGTTACCATAATGGCGGATGTAGCTCAGTTGGTTAGAGCGCTGGTTTGTGGTACCAGATGTCGAGAGTTCAAATCCCTTCATCCGCCCCAATTCATAAAAGGCACTTTGTAATAAGTGTCTTTTTTTTATAGCAAAAATTATCTTTACTTTCGGGTTTTATTTCAGTAAAATATATATCGGATAGATGATAGTCTATCTAGGGCGTAGCAACCCTTTTACCTAGAGTCATTGCATAATGACTTAAAATTTTATATGCCGATTTCTGCTTAGAGCGGATGTCGGCTAAATAAGGCTATTTGGCTGAATAAGCCGAGCCGTTTCTAGGTATACGGTTTCTGAACATCCGCCCGCCATTTTGGTGGGTTTTGTTTTATGTGCAATTTTTGGAGGTTTAGAAATATGTATAAGAATTTTGAAAAAGGCCGCAGCATGATTGAAATGCTGGGCGTTCTGGCTATTATCGGCGTACTTAGTGTCGGCGGGATAGCCGGTTACAGCAAGGCGATGGAGAAGTTTAAACTGAATAAGGCAATAGAAGAATATAGCATACTTATTTTTGGTTTGCAGGACTATATTGAATCTATACAAAAATATAAATTAGACGGTCCGCATACCGGCGGCGTACCAATAGCCGAAGCGGCAAATTTGATTCCTTCATCATGGAATATACTAAGTACTTATGGTATACTTGATGTATACGGCAATCGCTTGCAGATTTATATAGATAATTCTCCTCGTTATTTAGTCATAGATTTTTATTTGCAAGGAATGAGTAAAGCCGAAACAAATCAATATAGACAAACTTTTTCCGGCAAGCTGTGCATGGAAATATTCAACAATATAATTATTCCGCTAAACGATACTATTTATGAAGCACATATATTTCGCTCTCAAAGCGGTAACGGTAAAAATTTTTCAGGTAAGGCTTCTTGTGCAGAAAATAAAACGTGCATAAGGGATATGTCCATAAAAGATGTGCAAGATGCCTGTAATTATTGTACTGGAAAAGACAGCTGCGCTATTGTTTTATTATTTTTATAAAATGACGGCGGGACTGGCTTCGCCGCCGCGGCGCTCATTGCCTGCGGCAACCGGCATGCTCCGCCTGCCTTTCGCTTGCGGTCAAACTCACTTCTGTGAGTCCGTCCCCGCGCTGTACTGCACCAATAAAACAAAAAGACCTCTAATGAGGTCTTTTTGTTTTATTGGCGCGCCCGGCGGGACTCGAACTCACAACCTTCTGATCCGTAGTCAGATGCTCTATCCAATTAAGCTACGGGCGCAGCGACTGAGTATTTTAATAGAACAAAAAAAATATAAATGCAAGCACTTTTTTTAATTTTTTTTAGATTTTTGCACAAACCCTTAATTCTTTAATTGTTTTTTTAATAAAAACACTTTACAAATAGAGCAATATTTGAAGTTAACTATAAAATATAAGGCTTATATGATGAAAAAATTTGCATTCCTTTCTGCTACGGCGCTTTTATTGGCCGCCTGCGCAGCAAATGAAGTTCAATTTCCCGGAGTCAGCCCGTCTCCTGTTTTGAATATCTCTAACAGCAGCGGCTCTTTTGTGGGTAAAAAAGTTAATGAATTTACGCGTGAATACAACAGTATACACTCTTCTGTAAATTCCAGCGCGCAAAAATTGGCTCAAATCAATCAGTCAATCGCCGAAGCCGATTCGGAATATAACGCGGTTATCAACACCATTGAGGCAAAACTGCAGGCCGGAACGACTCCGTCTAATCCGGATTTGGTAAGCGCCTTAAACAAGGCTCAGGAGAATCTGGGAACGCTGGAAAACGGCACGCAGAAACTGGCCTCTGTTGCCTCTGAAGTTGCCTCTCAGCAAGAAAAGCTTTCGGCTCTGAAATCTACAGTCAGCGCCACTTATGCTATTCCCGGCGCCTATGACGTTGACAATGCCGATTTAAACATAATTTCTTCGGCTCTGGAGCAGCAAGAAAATACCAATGCCGATTTAATGGCTGCCGTAAAAGCCGATATGGCGGACGAACAGAGCAAGGCTCAGCAGTTTAGGACTGAAATTACCCGTCTGAATGTGAATGTTGCCGCCGGCTATGTAAATAAGACCGCCGCAGCGGTTTCATATGACAGCCGAACAAATTTTAAGACCATAAAGCCGGTGCAGATAAAAAAAGAGCTGGCAAAAGACAAATCCGTGCGCACCGATAAAAAACGTGTAAAATTGGGCAAAAAATTCGGAATTATAGAAAATACTCCGAAAACTTCGCCTAAAGCAGCTGTTTCTAAACCGGCAGCCGCCAAGACTTCTGCCGCCAAAAAAGCCACTCCGCAAAGCGTGCAGAAAGCTTTGAACACAACAGCTCCGCAGCAGGCTAAAACCGTAGCCGAGCCGGTTAAGCCGATTGCCGGAACCATTTTTTCTAAGGATTTTCCGGATGACAATGTAGAATATTATACAGAACTCAGCAATGCTGTGCAGACAGCTCTGAAAAATAATCCGGATGCTCGTTTTGAAGTGGTTGCCATTATGCCGATGGATACGGCAGCTCAGGAGCGTATACAGAATGTTACGGCGCAGATTTTCGGCGATATGCTGACCATGTCTGTTCCGGCGGAAAACCTGCAAGTCAGCGCCCGCAGCGAAATCAGCAAAAAAACTCCGACCGTGACTGTAATTAAAAAATAATCCGAACAAATTAACGGTTTTATAAAATGCCCTTTTAGTTACAAATTAAAGGGTGTTTTTTTATATTAAATTTATGAAAATTCAGTAATATATCCGGATTGAAAAGTGTGAGGATTTAAGGTTCGTTAGATGCTCACAGATTTCAGAAAAAACGACAAAAGCGCTAACTATTAGATATTTCACAATTTTCTGTATAAAAAAGAGAATTGTTATTGACTTAGATTACTGCTTAATAGTATAAGGAATAAACGAACCTTAGATGCAAATAAAATCAGAGCGGCTAAAGATGATTGTAGGTTACATAAATAGTAATAAAAAGAATATCGCTGTAGAAAAACAGCGGCAGGCTATTTGTGATTATGCTGAAGCCAACGGCCTGATTATAGAAGATTTTTACACATATGATGATGTTTTGCAGCTGGCGGAAAATTTACATTCCGGCGGGCATAGCGTGATATGCGCCAACATTGTCAGCATAGGCGGAACTTTGGCGCAGATTAAGGATAATTTGCAGCTTTTACTGACTAAGGGCTTAAAAATTGTCAGTATTAAAGAAAATCTGCAATTAGAATCGGGGAAAGCCGCCGAAACTTTGCTGAACGGCTTGGAACAGGCGCTTTTAATTATGAGCAGCATGATGTCGGTAACCGCCAAGCAGGCTTTGGCCGATAAAAAAGAGCGCGGCTGCAAACTGGGGCGCAGAACCGGCTATCGCAGTTCAAAATACATCTGGAGCGGCAAAGAAGAAGAGATAAAACAAAAGCTGCTTTCCGGTGTTACGCGCAGGCAAACCGCCAAAGATACCGGAATGTCCATTTTCTCGCTTTACAGCTATATCAACCAAACCCCGGAACTCAAACAAGCTTTGGAGAAAATGTAAAAATGACAAAGATTTCTGTAATTACTCCGATTTATAAAACTGAGCAGTATTTGGATAAGTGCCTGACCGCTTTGGTTAATCAAACTTTGCAGGATATTGAATTTGTGTGGGTGGATAACGGCGCCAGCGACGAATGCCGCAAAATTATTGCTGAATATGCTGGGAAGCGTCCGCATATAAAAGTGGTGCATCTGCCGCAAAATAAAGGCTATGGCGGCGCGATGAACGCCGGATTAAACGCGGCAGGCGGAGACTATATCGGCTTTTGCGATTCTGATGATTGGGTAGATACGGATTATTTTGAAAAATTATATAACGCCGCCAGCCAAAACAACGCCGATATGGCTTTTGCCGAATATTTGCTGGAATACAGCGATAAACAAAAGAAATCGGGACATATCACAGATTTGCAAATTGCCGAAAGCATATCAGAAAAAGTCAATGTTCTGAAAGACGGCGCTATCTGGGATAAAATTTTCAAAAGAAGCCTGCTGCAGGAAAATAAAATCAGATTTCCGGAACATTCAAAATCATATTTTGAAGATAATTTGCTGCTGTTTCCGGCGGCGATGCGGGCTAATAAAATTGTTTTGATTAACGGCGTAAATTATCATTATTGGCAGCGAGAAACGTCGGTGGTTCACGATGTTCTGCATTATGATGAAATGAACAGCTATTGCGTTGATGTTATCGGAAATCTGCTGGATTTCACGGCTCAGCAAAACTGCACCGCTGCCGAAAAACAGGATGTTGTAAACTTTATTGACCGAAGTTTTCCGGTAATCAATATTTTCAAAAAACGTAAATTATACAATAAGTTAATAGCTGATATTAAAGACAGAGAGATACTTTTGATGATAAAGGCGCTAAAGAAAAAATATGTTCCGGATTTTGCCGGACGGATTTTTTCGGTGGCTGAAACGTCAAAAGGTAAAATTTTGTATTTGTTAGGATTTAAGTTCAAATTTAAAATAAAAAGGAGATAAAATGAAAGTTTTAATTTTAGCTGGCGGCTTAGGCACCAGATTGGGTGAAGAAACAAGCGTTAGACCAAAGCCGATGGTGGGTATCGGAGGTTTCCCGATTCTTTGGCATATTATGAAGATTTATTCGCACTACGGATTCAATGAATTTGTGGTTTTGACCGGATATAAGCAAGAAGTTATCAAAGATTATTTTGTAAACTACTATATGAACAATTCGGATGTTACGGTTGATTTGGCAACCAATGACGTGACCGTGCATCAAAACAGCTGCGAGCCTTGGAAAGTTACGCTTTTGTACACCGGCCGAAACACTATGACAGCCGGACGCATTCAGCGCGCGAAAGAATATATCGGCAACGAGCCGTTTATGCTGACTTACGGCGACGGCGTGGGCGATGTGGATATCAAAGCCCTGATTGAAAATCATAAGAAATCCGGCAAGCTCTGCACTTTGACAGCTTATCAGCCGGAGGGTCGTTTCGGCGCTTTGGGCATTGACGAAGACGGCACAATCTCTAAATTCCAAGAAAAGCCGAAAGAAAGCGGAGCTTGGATTAACGCCGGTTTCTTTGTCTGCCAGCCGGAAGTGTTGAAATATATACCGGAAGATGCAACTGATGTTATGTGGGAGCAGGAGCCTTTGAAATCCATTGCCCGCGACGGTCAGCTGAATGCTTATAAGCACACCGGATTCTGGCACCCGATGGATATGCTGAAAGACAAGGAAGACTTAAACAAAATGTGGGCAAACAATACTGCTCCGTGGAAAGTATGGAAAAAATAAATGAAAAAAGTTTTATTAACAGGCGCAACCGGTTTTATCGGCTCTAAAGTTACGGCCGAGCTGATAGCCCGCGGTTATGAAGTGCATGCTTTGGTTTGGCCGGAAGTTCATGATGACGGCACCGCTCTGATTCAGCATAAAATGAATGTGTTGGACGCAGCGGCGGTAGATGCTTTTTTAGCGGAAAATCATTTTGAGAATCTGATTCATCTGGCTTGGTTTGTCGGCAAAAAGTGCCATGTGTCAGACCTAAATCTGGATTGGGTGGCGGCGTCATTAAATTTGCTGAAAAGCTTTCAAAAGTACGGCGGCAAAAAGTTTTTAGGCGCCGGAACCTGCTCGGAATATGAATATAAATACGGCTATCTGACCGAAGATATCACGCCGGCAAATCCTGGTACTTTATACGGCAACGGCAAGCACGCAGTTTATGAATTGGCAAAAATTTTCTGTCAGCAGAATGATATTGATTTCAAGTGGCCGAGAATTTTCAATTTATACGGACCGAATGAAAAGCCGCAGCGCTTGATGCCGTCAGTTATAAATTCCTGCTTAAACGGCGAAGATGTTAAAGTCAGCGACTGTCTGAAATTCCAAGACTATCTGCATGTAGAAGACACGGCGCGCGGAATTGCGGACGTGTTTGAAAGCGATGTGCAGGGCGCAGTAAATATTTGCTCCGGCAAACCGGTGCAGCTGCGTTATATTGTCAATAAAATTGCCGAACTTACTGATTTTAAAGGACAAATTCTGTGGGGTGCGGTTCCGGCCGCATTCGGCGATGATTTGGTTGTCGGCAACAATGAAAAACTGAAGTCTATCGGCTGGACGCCGAAATATACTTTAGATGAGGGCTTAAAAGCCACAATAGATTGGTGGAAAAATTATAATAAGGAAAATCAAAATGTACAATAATGTTTATAAAGGTAAAACTGTTTTAGTGACCGGACACACCGGTTTTAAAGGCTCTTGGCTTTCTATATGGCTGACTATGATGGGCGCCAAAGTTGTGGGCTATTCGCTTGATCCGGCTTCGGATAAAGGCAACTTTGAAGCCTGCCATCTGCATAATAAATTGTTTGCCGATGTTCGCGGCGACACCAGAGATTTGGAGCATTTGGACGCTGTTGTTAAAAAATATCAGCCGGAAATCGTTTTCCATTTGGCAGCTCAGGCACTGGTCCGCACCTCGTACGAGCAGCCGAAAGAAACGTTTGAAACCAACATTATGGGCAGCCTGAACATTATGGAATGCATGCGCAATAATGATTGCTTGAAAACCGCCATTATGATTACTTCAGACAAATGCTATGAAAATGTTGAGCAAATCTGGGGTTACAAGGAAACCGACCGCATGGGCGGCGAAGACCCGTATTCAGCTTCTAAAGGCTGTACGGAACTGATGCTGCATGCTTACCGCCAGTCCTATTTCAATCCGGCTAAATTCAATGTTCACGGCAAGGCGGTGGCTATTGTCCGCGCCGGAAACGTAATCGGCGGCGGTGACTGGTCGGATAACCGGCTTATTCCGGACTGCATCCGCTTTATTGAAGCCGGCAAGCCGATTGAAATCCGCAACCCGATTGCGACTCGCCCTTGGGAGCATGTTTTGGAGCCGCTGTCAGGCTATCTGCGTGTCGGCGAGAAATTGCTGGAAGAGCCGGTTAAATATTCTACTAACTTCAACTTTGGTCCGCATATTTCCGCCAACAAAACCGTGCTGGAAGTAGTGCGCCGCTTGGTTGAATATTACGGCAAAGGTGAAGTTGTTGACGCTTCCGACCCTAACGCCGTACACGAAAACACCTTGCTGAACTTGGATGTTACCAAGGCTTATGTAATGCTGCAATGGGAAGCAAAATGGGGCTTGACCGACGCCGTGCAAAAGACTGTGGACTGGTACAAAGAAGCTCTGCACTCTGATGATATGTATGATTTTTGCGTAAAACAAATTGAAGAACACGGAGAACATCTTGTCAAATAATGTGATTTTGGGCGCCGGTATCGCTGGGATATCGGCCGCCTGCCACTTAAAGCAAAAGGGCGAAAACAGCGTTATTTTTGAAAAGGATAATGATTGGGGCGGCTTGTGCGGATTCTTTGAAATAGACGGATTTCGCTTTGACCGATTCGTGCATTTTACTTTTGCCAAAGACGAAAAAATTGCCGAGCTTTTTGCCAAGTCATCGCCTTTATACGCGCATCCGCCGGTTTCGTATAACTATTGGCGCGGCTGCTGGCTCAAGCATCCGGCGCAAAACAACTTGGCGCCGCTGCCGATTGAAGAAAAAGTGAAGATTATTGACAGCTTTGTCAACCGTCCGCGCAAAGACGCGGCGGAGATTTCCGATTATGCGGAATGGCTGCGCGTGCAGTACGGCGATTATTTTGCCGAGAACTTTCCGTTTGCGTATACCCGCAAATATTGGGGCGTGGAAGCCGAGCAGCTGGAAACCAAGTGGGTGGGCAGCCGGCTCCATGTTTCGCCGCTGCCGGAAGTTTTGCGCGGAGCTTTTGCCGAACAGCAGGAAAACTTTTATTATACCAAGTTTATGAACTATCCGAAAAAAGGTGGCTTCCGCAGCATTATGAACGAATGCCGCAAGGGGTTGGATATTCGGCTGAACAAAAAAGCCGTGCGCATAGATACCGCGGCGAAACAGGTTGAATTTGCCGATGGAACAGTTGAAAATTATGACAATTTGATTTCATCGCTGCCGCTGCCGGAAGTTGTGAATATGATTTCCGACGTGCCGGAAAATGTGCAGAATGCAGCCAAGCAGCTGCGCTGGACTTGCGGCTATCAGGTGTCTTTGGGCTTTAAGCGTCCGGATGTGGCAAAATATCTGTGGTTTTATATTTATGACGAAGACGTGCCGCCGGCTCGGGTTTATTCGCCTAACCTGAAATCGCCGGATAACGCTCCAGAGGGGTGTTCATCTTTGCAAGCGGAGGTATTTTTTGCCAACGGCGCCAAAATTGCAGACAAAAATGAGGTGCTGCAGCAAACCGTTGAAAAACTGAAGAAAATTTGCGGGTTTAACGAGGAGGATATTGCCGTAAAAGATATTCGTTTTGAACCATACGCCAATATCATCTTTACGCCGGAAATTTATGAAAGCCGCAAAACGGTGCGTGAATGGCTGCAGGCGCAGGGCATTAAAACAATCGGACGCTTCGGCGAATGGGATTATCTTTGGAGCCATCAAGCCTTTGAAAGCGGAATGAAAGTATAGAAAATGAAAAAAGTAAAAGTTAAAATAATTCAATGCGGCATGTTGGATGAGCCGTTAAATTATAATATCATAAAGAAATTTAAATCTTCAGCCTTTGAAATTACAGAGGTAGAAGAGGGCGTTATGCTTGAAAACATGAGCAACGGGTATGATTACAGCACTTACGAGGATAATTATTGGGAAAAGAAGATAAAAGGCGATGATAATATTCTGACTTTTGTTATCACTAATGTACAGCTTGATGAGAATCATTATGCAAGACACTTGAGTCATAAAAGGGTTATATTCTCGTTTCGTCAGATATTGCCATACTTAACCAAAAAACATATAAAGCTGGAAAATGTAATTCTTAAAGCATTGTATGAATATTCTTTAGTATTTCCGGAACTGAGAAAAGGGTATGAGAATGCAGATATGTGGCACAATGAAACCAGAGGCTGTTTATATGATATAGACGGAGTGTTAAGCGACATTGTCATGACCTGTAAAAAGCCGAGAATTTGTGTCAGCTGCGAAAACCAATTGCTGCACAAAGGCTTGTCGGCGAAAGATATAGAAACAATCAAAAATGAGCTGAAAAAAATTAAAAGGTCAAGATTTTTAGACATGTATGAATGGGTTCAGAAGCATATTATGCTGTCAATGTTTTTAGGAATTGCTGTTCCTTTTGCCTTGGGGCTTTTCACATCATTTGTATATGACTTAATGAAATAATTTCATTGCGGAACTAGAGGAAAAATATATATGACTGACATTAAAATTTTTGTAACATATAAAGAAAAACACAAAGTTCTGAAATCTGATATTATTACTCCGATTCAGACCGGCAGGGCTATCGCCGATGAAGTTTTTGAAGATATGATAGGCGATGACACCGGAGATAATATCTCGGCAGAAAATCCTAAATATAATGAGTTATCAGCTCAATATTGGGTCTGGAAAAATTATGATAAAATCGGCAATCCGGATTATGTTGGTTTTATGCACTACCGCCGGCATTTTTTGTTTAATAACAAATATAACACTCTTTTGAATGGGGAATGGTTAAAAGATTCAAATATATACAAAATACAGCAGATTGATGATGATTATATAAAACGAAATTTAGCCAGTAATGTTATTAAAAATTCAAATTACAAAAAATATGATTGTGTGGTATTAAAACCTTATGATGTTACCAAGTTAAATTCAAAAGATATCCGTACGCAATATATTGAAAAAGTTCCGGAACAGCATCCGGAAAATTTTGACTTGTTTATAAAAGTCGTCAGAGAAATGATGCCGGAATATGAAGAGGAAATTTCAGCTATAGAAACAGGCTCTGTGCAGTATTTGTGCAATATGTTTATTATGAAAAAAGACTTGTTCTTCCAATATAGCAAATTTTTGTTTTCTGTTTTGGAAAGAGTGAACAAATTGATTGATGCGACATATTATACAGAACAAGAAATTCGTTTTCTGGGATATATGGGCGAATTTTTATTATCAATATTTGTTATGCACCTGAAAAAGAATAAATATAAAGTTTTAGAGCGTGACGGAATATATGTTAAAGAAACTAATTATCAAGAACAGCTAACACCTGCTTTTCAGGATAATAAAACGGCTATTGCTGTTTCTTGCTCTAATGAATATACTCCATACTTATCGGTGTATCTATTATCTTTGGCAGAGCATACAGTCAGCAACTCTAGTTATGATATTATCATCTTAGAAAAAAGCATAACAGAAAATAATAAGCAAAAATTAAAGGATATACTGAAAGACTATAAAAACATATCTTTGCGCTTTTTAGATGTTTCCGGCTATATCAATACAAAAGTTAAAATACCGTTATCACACTATCGCGAAGAATGCTTTTTCAGATTATTTGCTCCAGAATTGCTTTCGGATTATGAAAAAATTATTTTCACAGACTGCGATTTAGTTCTACAAGATGATATTATGCAATTAAATCAGTTTGATTTAAATGGCAAGCCGCTCGCCGCCTGCATAGATTTTATTATGAATGCACACTATGGATTAAGCTGGGTTGATTGGAAAGATTATGTCGGGAAAGTCCTAGGATTAAAAGACATATATTCATATGTAAACACCGGCGTAATTGTTGTTGATGTAAAAAAATATTTAAAGCGGCAAATTAGGCAGAAGTGTCTGAGCATTATGGAAAAGCAAGAGCTAAGAACGCTGGAACAAGATGCTTTGAATAGTGTTTTGCAAACAGATATAGCAAAACTTCCAACCGCATGGAATGTAATGACCATGCAGAAGCAAATGTATGATTGGCAGTTTTTAAAAGCAATGTCATTTTATGTAAAACAGCAATATTTAAAGGATAAGCTAAACCCTAAGGTAGTACATTATGCTGCAGCCCGAAAGCCTTGGCTTTTCCCTGATGAAGAGATGGCGGAAATATGGTGGGGCTATGCTCGTAAAACTCCGTTTTATGAAGAAATTATGGCTCGTCTGATTGATTTCAAAGTATCTCAGAGACCTCCTGCCGGAACAGATTATCATACGGTTTATATGATGGAGCATCCGTTTAGAAATTTTGTGAAGAAGATTTCTTATAAAATCAAAAAACAAATCGGTTCTAAAGCGCATCGCTCTAAATATAAGGAAAAATACAACCGGATAAATTCTAAAATTGAACAGGTTAAAAACCTGAAAGATCAGGTAAAGAGAATTTAGCGGTGTTTTTCCGACTTAATAATTTATGAAAAATGACACCCCAGCCGGTGTCATTTTTTGTATCGCTGAACCCCCGCAAAAGCAAAAGACCAAAGGCGGAAAACCTTTGGTCTTTTCAGATTGGTGGAGGTAAGCGGGATCGAACCGCTGACCTCTTGCATGCCATGCAAGCGCTCTCCCAGCTGAGCTATACCCCCAACATTATAGAGAATGTCAACAAAACATAGCCTTAATAGCATAAAGTTTTTTCGTTGTCAAATTTATTTTAAATTTTTGAAAAATTTTTTTAACACGGGGTAAGCGGGCAAGGTTTTTGCTATAATCAGATGATTGTAAAGTTGCTTTTTTGCAGCGCCGTATCAACCATAGAATCCAAAATCTGCCGGTTGGCTTTGAGATAGCGGATATAGTTATACAAAGTTTTGCGGTTGCATTGCAGCAATCCGGCGATTTGGGTAATCGGAACTTCTTCATTCAGCAGCTGCACAATTTTATCCATGTGAATATCCAGCGCATATTTGCGGTTCATATGTCCGTTAGGTCGCCCCAGCGCTCTGCCTTCGTTACGGACGCGGTTTAGGGCTTCTTTGGTGCGCTGAGAAATCAGGTTACGCTCAATTTCTGCCGACAAGCCGAACGCAAACGCCAAAACTTTGCTCTGAATATCTACGCCCAAGCGATAGCTGTCTTTAATTGTCCAAACCTGCACATCTTTGTTGAGGCAATAGTGCAGAATGCTCATTACCTGCAGCAAATTACGCCCCAGACGCGACAGCTCGGTTGCCACCAGAATATCGCCCTGTTTCAAATTCTGCAGCAAAACGCCGAGTTTTCTCTTGTCTAAAGATTTTGTAGCGCTGATAGTTTCCATAATCCAGCGGTCAACTTTCATTTTTTCTCTTTTGCAAAACTGCTCAATTTCAAATTTTTGATTTTTTGTAGTTTGTTTGTCCGTACTGACGCGGATATATCCATATATCATTTTGTCTCCTTTTTGTTGTGATGTATAAAGAAGATATTTTTAAAGTAAAAATGGAAAAGTTGCTATACTAAGATTAAATGATTTCTGCCTGTTTTCAAAGCAAAAAGATAAAATACTTGCATTTTGCGCGGAGGTACGCTAAAATATATCTGCATCAGCAAAAAACTGATGCGGGGTATGAAAGCCTCTTCCGGTTGCCTGTGTGAACGGGCGTAAAACTATCTTTCTGCACGGCGGGAAGGTAGTAAAATAGTCACAATATACTACACTATTCCCGGAATAGCTTTCAACTTCCTGCTACCTTTTTGAGGTAGCTTTTTGTTATTATATTAACTTTATGAGCAGGGAGGAAGAATTTTTATGCAAAAACGGAAAAGTTGCGAATTTGGCCGCAGCATGATAGAAATGCTCGGCGTGCTGGCAATTATCGGGGTGCTGAGTGTCGGCGGTATTGCCGGTTATTCCAAGGCGATGATGAAATACAAAATCAACAAAATGACCGAAGAATATACCATGTTGATGACCGGCTTAATGGAGTATCAAGAAAGTTTATTTAAAACCTACTCAGGAGACTATGACAACAGATTCTTATCCCAATTTGTTATAGACGCAAAGCTGGTGCCGGAAACTTGGAAATTTGTAAATAAGCAATTTATAACCGATTCTTTAGGAAACAAAATCAATACCTATGTAGATACAGCAGCAACAGGTACTAAATTTACCTCCGACATATACATTGTTCCAGACGGAATAAACAAAGATTCTGAATATGCGTATCAATTATGCATGGCCTTGTCGCATGATGTTGTTTATCCATTGGCCGCTAATATGGATTATATATCCCTATTTATTGCTAATGACGCAATAACCAACAGCGGCAGTTTTATGGTTTATACAAAAAGCTGCTACAATTCAAACTTTACTAAAGTAAAATGCCTGTCTGATATGACACTTTCTGAAATAAGTGCAATCTGCAAATCCTGCGTAAAAAAGGATTCTTGCTACGTTGGAATGAGCTGGAGATAGTTTTTTCAACTTAGTCAAATCTACAGCGGTTTTACGCTGATGGCTTTAACCGGGCAGACGCTTTTGCATTTGCCGCAGCCAATGCAGATATCCGGATTAAACTTTGCAAATTCTCCTCTTTTCAGCGTGATAGCCTGACGCGGGCAAACTTCTGCGCAAAAGCCGCAGCTGATACAAATTTCCTCATCGGTGGAGGCAAGAGCTATCTGCGTTTTTTGCTTTTCGGCAAGCGTCAGGCGCTTTAAGGCTCCGGACGGGCAGACTTGCGAGCATCTGCAGCAATTATAGTCACAATAGCCGCCGTCATATTCAATGTGTACGGTAGCGTGTTCTTTATCGGCTTTTTTTATGATTTTCATCGGGCAGCTCTGCACGCATAAATTACAATTCAGGCAGCGGCTGCTGAATTTTTCGGCACTTTCCGCACCTGCCGGCAAAATAGCTTTTTTGACTTTGGCTGAAGCTATTTTAACCAGCTCTTTTCCGTCTTTTATGGCAACGGCAAACAGAGCCAGAGCCGCGCCGCCGAGCAATAATTTTCGGCGGTTGGGGCTGAAGCTTATTTTTTTTGCTGGAGCCAGACCGTAATGCAGGCTGTTCTTGCGGCAGCCGCCCAAACAGTTAAAGCACTTAATGCATGTTTCGTTATTTATGCGGTGATTTTTGAAGTCTATGCTGCCGGTCGGGCATTTTGTCGCGCATAAGCCGCAGGCAACGCAATGGTCTTTTTTAATATACATTTTAAATAGTGAAAACTTGGCAATAAGTCCTAAAACCGTGCCGACCGGACATACATTGGAACAGAAAAAACGTCCCTTAAACCAAACTGTCACAGCCAGACAAAGCAAAACGCCGAGACCGTACCATGCGCCGCTGCCGGCCGAAACAAACAGAGTGTAGGGGTCGCTGAGGCGGGCTACATAAGCCGAACCGCCGAGCAATATACCGAAAAACAGGGCGGCAAAAATATATTTATAAGGATAGCTTTTCTGCACAAAATTCTTGCGTTTGCGGCGTAAAATCAGCATTAAAAATTCTTGATATAAGCCCAGCGGACAAAGTGTGGAGCAATAAATGCGCCCAAACACCAGCGTTAACAAAATTAAGCCCGAAAAAAGGCAGAGGGCGGCAAGGGAAAAGCCTGAAATAATTCTTTGCAATAACGGCGTTAGCTGCACGTCAAAAATCTGCAGCGGATAAAACGACGCCCATACGGCTAAAATTGTTAAAACAGCCGCGGAAACGGCCAGACCGGCTCTTATGTAACGCAAAAATTTAGACATGTTTTTCCTCCTTGCCGGCTATTATATTTTATAGAGCAGGCTTTAAGTCAAGATTTTTTTGCAGGCTGCAGAATATTTTAGGCTCTGTGTATTGACAAAAATCCGGAATTATGCTTTTATAAACCCAGATTTTTATTAGTATGTGTAATTTTTTAAATTTTATTTTTATGTTTAGACTATTTAAAATTTATTTTCGCAATTTAGCCTTAGTGGTAACCTATTTAGCTGTAATTGCCGGCATAGTTTTTATTTTGGCTTCAGCGGTGATATTCTGCTTAGGCTCGCTGTTGGTCGGAGTATTGGGACTGGCGGCAGGTGCTTTGCTGCTGTGGGCTGCCCGTTCGCTGGTGGAATTATTTGGCTTAATTCCAAATCAATAAACAAAAGAAAACTGTAGAATCGTGTAAGATTTTGCAGTTTTTTTGCTGTCGGAATATTGACAAAAATCACAGATGTGCTATATTTTAATTGATTAAATATATTTAAGGTTAAAATTTTTATGTGTATGAATTTTTTGAATGTGAAAATGATTTTTGCTGTGTTGTCTTTGATGAGTATGAGTTTTGCCGGTGCTGCGCTTTCTTTGCATAGCTTGATGTTTGGAACCGGTGCGGCGCTGTGTGTATTTGCAATGTCTTGTGTATTTGCCGCAAAGCAGGAACACAAGCTGGCAATGCGCGGAAATGCGGATTTAGCAGGTGTCGGAGAAAAACAGGCAATGCTTTTTCACTAACAGAATTCCAGAGGCTGAAGTTTGTATATATTGCAAAATTTCAGCCTTTTTTATATTTAAATGTTGACAAAAAATGATATAAGTGCCAAAATAAATTCAAATTTTATTCTTATGTTTAATTTAAATCATTTAATTATGCGCGGTTATTATTTTAAGTTATTTGCAACAGTTTTATTGATTTTATCGGTAATTCTTGCGCCTTTTGCTCAAGGAAAAGCCTCCAGCTGTGCCGTTTTGCTGATTATCATGCTGCTCTTCCTCAGAATTACATTGTCTTTCTATTTTTCGGATAAAGCAAATTATCAATCTGAAAAATCGGGAGGCTGCGGCAGTCTGAGGTTTTCAAACGTGATGGATAAGGAAGAATATTTTGAGCAAAAAGAACGCAGGCTTGCCCAATGTGAAAATGATTTAACCTCTTCGCGGTATGGAATCATTTTATGCGGAATCTTTTCTCTGCTTTTGATTTTTATCATTGACTGGGGAAAGGTATTTAGCAATATGATTGCCTGCTTGTCTGACATGTGGCAAAAATTTCCATTGTTCGGCTTGTAAAGAATATAGCTATGAAATTCAGAAACATTGTTGCAATTTTCGGCGCGGTAGATTTGCTTGTGCTTTTTGTTATATGCCTGAGCATTTTTATTTATCGCGGATTTGATGAAAATATCATTGCTAAAATTCCGGAAACAGATATTTTACTATTGTTCGGTTTCTGCATTTTAGGATGTATTTGCTTGATATTTGGAAAATATAAATAGTTCGTAAAATTAAAACGCTGCAAAACCTTAAAAAGTTTACAGCGTTTTTTTGCGGCGTTTGGACTAAAAATCCAACACCAAAGCGCAGGCTTGTTCATTTTTCAGGCAGGTTTTGCACTCGGTTTCTATTTCAGATAAAGTC
>CAVKTH010000012.1:29176-29887 GCA_963659495.1 Bacteroidaceae bacterium
AAGTCATGCGGCTAAGGCATTTAACTTGCGGACGGCAGCTTGAATCTCCGGTAAAACTTTCCCAAGTACCGTTTGAACGGAAAAAAGAAAAAACGGATATTGAGGCATGCAGAGGCTGAACCAGCTGCCGGATCAAAGCCGTGCAGACGCGATGATTGAACCCCGGAGCCGAGCGGCTGCCGCCGGAAGCTTCGGCAATTCCGCCTAAATAAATATCAATACGGATGTTGTTGCTGTCGGCAAAAGAAAAAACATTAACCCGATTTCCTAAGTTATCTAAAAACGAATCAGCATTTCTTTTCCAGCTCTGCGGAATCAAATTTAAGGCATCCAGAACTTGATTATAAGTATAGCCTTTGGTTCGCTGGCTGTCTAAATGTTCCAGCAGTCCGGCAATCAGGTAGTTATATTCGCTGACGGTTTTGTTGATTTTATACATTTCCATAGCTTTGGAGTAACCGGCAATTCCACCGACACTCAGCACCCCGATAATCGCCAGAACTCCCAGCATCTCAATCATGCTTCTTCCAAAGAAATTTGCGCCTCTGCCACCAGTCATACTAGGCCTTGTGCCTAGTATCTTGTCGCACCAAGGGCGGTGCAAACCCTCGCCGTTACCTGCACCGTCATTGCGAGCGCAGCGAAGCAATCTAAAACCCTCGCCCCTTGAGGGAGAGGGTGACGCCTTGGCGTCGGGTGAGGGGTACTTAA